>CAZMML010000630.1:0-3302 GCA_964567335.1 uncultured Nannocystis sp.
CCGAGCCGCTCGCGGCGCGTCGGCGCGGCGTCGCCAGCGAGCCCGCCGAAGAGCGCGGCCCACAGCGGCATGGTCGCCACGATCAGCGCGACGAGCCCCGAGCTGACCCACTGCTCGCCGAGCACGATGCAGCCGTTGCCCCCGACGAAGAGGAGGACGCCGGTGAGCGCGGCGGCGCGCCACTGGGGCGCCGTCGGGGCCGGAGCGCCGGCCAGCCGCATCACCGCGAAGAGCACCCCGCCGGCGATCAGGAAGCGCAGCGCGCCGAGCGTGAAGGGCGGGATCGTCTCGAGGGCGATCCGGACCGCGAGGTAGCTCGAGCCCCACAGGAGGTACACCGCCAGGATCGCGGGCAGCAGCCAGGGCGGGCCCGCCCGCGCGACCGCGCGGGCGCGCGCGGCTGCGCGGATCCTCGCGATACGGACGGGCGGGGCGATCCACGGCATCGAGTCAGCGGCGGACATGCCGAGAAGATGGCCGCGTCCGGTCTACCAGCACAGATGCAGCTCACTTGGAATGTGACCAGAACAGTTTGAACTCTTCCAAACTGTGCTGGTCCCTCCGAGCGCGCGCTGTGCTGGTCCGGTCGCGTCGCCCGGCGTAGGCTCCCCGGGGATGCACGCCGACGCCTTGCTCCACGAACGGATCGCCGCTCACGTCGCGGGGCTGATCGAGCGCGGCGCGCTGCGCCCCGGCGATCGGGTGCCCTCGGTGCGGCGGCTCAGCCAGCAGCAGGGCGTCAGCGTCGCGACGGTGCTGCTCGCCTACCGCCACCTCGAGGACGGCGGGCTGATCGAGGTGCGGCCGCAGTCGGGCCACTACGTGCGGCGACGCGGCGCCGCCCTGCCCGAGCCGCGCGCGCCGCGGTCGTCGACCACCGCGAGCAAGGTCAGCGTCGCCGGGCTGGTGGCGAAGGTCTACGGGGCCGCGCGTGACCCCCACGTCGTGCCCTTCGGCGCCGCCTACCCGAGCCCCGATCTGCTGCCGACCGACCGCCTCAACGCCACCCTCGCGCGGGTCGCCCGCGCGTCCGGGGCGGTCGGCGTCTCCTACGACCCGCCGCCCGGGTGCCCGCCGCTGCGGCGTCAGATCGCCCGACGAGCCGTCGAGCGCGGCTGCAACCTGACCGCCGACGACCTGGTGACCACCGTCGGCGCGATGGAGGCGCTCGGGCTGTGCCTGCGGGCGGTCGCGCAGGCCGGGGACACGGTGGCGATCGAGTCGCCGGCCTACTTCGGCCTCCTGCAGCTGATGGAGAGCCTGAAGATCCGCGCGCTCGAGATCCCCTGCCTCCCCGGCCGCGGGATGGACCTCGACGCGCTCGAGGAGGCGCTCGCGGCCCACCGGATCAAGGCCTGCATCGCCCTCCCGACCGTCAGCAACCCGCTCGGCTGCGTCATGACCGACCTCGACAAGCAGCGGCTGGTGGCGATGCTCGCCCGCCGCGAGATCCCGCTGATCGAGGACGACATCTACGGCGACCTCTGCTTCGCGCCCGAGATGCCGCGGCCGGCCAAGGCCTTCGACGAGGAGGGGCTCGTGATGCTCTGCTCCTCCTTCACCAAGACCCTCGCGCCCGGCTACCGCGTCGGCTGGGCCGCCCCCGGCCGCTTCCGCGAGCAGGTCGAGCAGATGAAGTTCGCCCAGAGCGTCGCCACCCCGACGCTGCCGCAGCTCGCGGTCGCCGACTTCATCGAGAACGGCGGCTACGAGCACCACCTCCGGGCCATGCGGCGCAAGCTGCAGACCCAGGTCGAGCAGGTCAGCGCGGCGATCGCCGAGCACTTCCCGGCGGGCACCCGCGTCTCGCGACCGGCCGGCGGCTTCGTCCTGTGGGTCGAGATGCCGCCGGGCACCAGCGGCCTCGAGCTGCACGCCCGCGCCCTCGCCCACCGGATCAGCGTCGTGCCCGGCCCGATCTTCTCCGCCAAGCCGCGCTTCGCCAACTGCGTCCGGATCAGCTGCGGTTACCCCTGGTCCGACCTGCTCGCGCACGCCGTCCGCACCCTCGGCCAGCTCGCGCGCGAGGTCGCCGAACGCCCCGCGGCCGAGCCCGCCTCCGCGTGAGCGCGCCCGGAGCCGCGCTCACGCCCGCGGCCGATCGTGCTATGAGGGCGCATGAGCATCAAGCCGCTGTACACCGCCACGGCCCACGCCCACGCCGGCCGCGAGGGCCGCGTCCGCTCTGACGAGGGGACCATCGACCTCCCCATGACCATGCCGAAGTCCCTCGGCGGCTCCGGCGCCCCGGGGGCCAACCCCGAGATGCTCTTCGCCGCCGGGTACGCCGCCTGCTTCGAGAGCGCCCTCCGCCTCGTCGCCCGCATGCAGAAGATCCGCCTCGACGACGTCAGCGTCACCGCCCGCGTCACGATCGGCAAGACGGACGACGGCGGCTTCGGCCTCGCCGTGGAGCTCCGCGGCGCCTTCAAGGGCCTCGCGCGCGAGGCCGCCGAGGCGCTGATGCAGGCCGCCCACCAGGTGTGCCCCTACAGCCGGGCCACCCGGGGCAACGTCGAGGTCTCGCTGGCCGCCGACGACCCCGCCGCGTGAGCGGCTCACGGCCGCGGGACGATGTCCGCGCGGTAGAGGTCCCACTTCCCCTTGCCGCCCGGGCGGTCGGACGCGAAGAAGAGCTCGCAGCCGTCGCTGGACAGGAAGGCCTCGCCGTCGAAGGCCGCGGGGTCGTTGACCTCGTCGAGCGGGACCGGCGCCGCGAAGGGCGCCCCCAGCGAGGGCCGCACGCTGACGTAGAGGTCGTGGCTCGCGCCCCGCTTCGAGCTGAAGATCAGCGTGCGCTCGTCGATCGAGAGCGTGGGGTTGCCGTCCGTGAAGGTCGACTCGAGCCCGGCGATCGGGTCGGGGCGCGAGAAGACCTCGTCCCGCGAGGGCCGCGACGCCACCATCAAGACCTGCCGCTTCATCCCGCCCTCCTCGACCACCGGGGCGATGTACATGCGCAGCTCGTCGACCGAGGGCTGGGCGTCGAAGTCGTCGAGCGGCGAGTTGAGCTCGGAGAGGTTGGTCGCGTCCTGGAAGGGCTCCTCGACGCTCACCCGGGTCATGAGCCACACGTCGACCCCGCCGAGCCCGTCCTCGCGGGTGTTGCTGACGTAGGCGCGCAGCCAGTCGGGCGAGAGCACGACCCGCAGGTCCACCGCCGCGGTGTTGAGCCCGTAGTCGTCGTTGTCGATCGCGTTGACGAAGGGCGCCCCCGGGCCCTCGCGCACCGCCCGACGGGTCTCGTTCGAGTTGCTGAAGAGCAGGGTCCGCCCGTCCGCGAGCAGCACCGGGTCGATCTC
>CAZMML010000631.1:0-3298 GCA_964567335.1 uncultured Nannocystis sp.
CGCGCGGTCCAAGTTCAAGATCGATCAGATCGATATGTAGCGGTGTCGGCACTAGAGCCGCGTCAAGTAGTCCGGAGGGACATGGTCGACCAGCCAGACCCCATTCTCCGCGCGGTAGAAGGTCGCGCCGGCGGCCCGCATCGCCGCCGCGTCGATCCGCAGGATCACCGCCCGCCCGCGGCGCGCCCCGACCTTGCGCGCCGTCGCCTCGTCGGCAGACAGGTGCACGTGGTGCCGCTGCAGCTTGAGCAGCCCCTCGCGGAGGATCGCCGGCACGCTCGCCTCCGCGGTCCCGTGGTAGAGCCACCGCGGCGGCTCCGCGGGTGCGAGCTGCAGGTCGACCTCGTCGCTGTGCCCCTGATTCGCGCGGATCTTCACGCCCTCCGCGTCCAGCGCGAAGCGTTGCTTGTCGCTCGTCGCTACCACCTCCGCGAGCTGTGCCCGCGAGATCGTCACGCCGCGGCGGGCGCTCGCCGCGAGCAGCGCCTCCACCGGCACCCAGCCGCCGGGTTCCAGCTGCAGCCCCAGCCCAGCCGGGTCGTGGCGCAGGTGGTACGAGAGGAACTTGCTGATTCGAACGCGCTCACGGGCCTCCATCGCCGAGCATCATCCCCGATCCGCGCGCGCGGCGCCCCCTGACACGCTTGTCAGGCCGCGAGCGCGCCCGACTGGCGCGGGCGTCATGCTCGGCCCCCCGAACGCCCGCCAAGTGACAAATTGTCCAATCATTCTCGACGACTTTGCCGCGGACCCTCGCTTGCAAATCCTGGAGTCGTAACGCGAGACCTCCGCACACTCCGCTTCTTTGCGAAGTTCCCGCGCCTGGCTTATCACCTACGCCTTATCGCTTGGCCTAACCACCCGCTTAACCTTCATCCTTAGCCTCTTAGCCTACGCCCGCCCTTTCCCGCCCACGTCGGGCCGAGCCCCTCCGCTCGGCCCGATGTCCTTTTTCGGCTACCCTGGGCCGGCATGTCCCTGCGGCGCGTCGCCTTCGTCCTCCTCCTCGCCTGCGATCCGCCCGCCCCGGCGGCGACGCCCGCCCCGGAGATCCCGGACAGCGAGCTCTGCGCGCCTGCGGCCGCCTGGCCCGAGCCCTGGGCCGACGCCGAGGCCGAGCTCCTGCGCGAGCTCAACGCCCTCCGCGCCGAGGGCGGCCGCTGCGGCGATCTCGTGTTCGCCCCGGCCCCTCCGCTGCGCATGCACCCTGACCTCCGCTGCGCCGCGCGCCTGCACACCGCCGACATGATCGCCCGCGACTACGTCGCCGCCGTCGATCCCGACGGCCTCGGCACCGGCGCCCGCCTCGCCCTCGTCGGCTACGACGCCGCCACCTTCACCGAGGCCGTCGCCGTCGTGCACGAGGACGAGATCGACGAGGTCGACGACGCCCTCGACGTCCTCGCCGCCTGGCGCGCCAGCCCGACCAACTGCTGGCAGCTCCACGCCCGCGAGCTCAGCGAGGTCGGCGTCGGCGCCCGCGAGGGCGTGCGCGTCCCCAAGGACGAGACCGACCCCCGCCGCGCCGGCTACTGGACCCTCACCCTCGCCGCCCCGCCCTGACCCCATTCAGAAGTGCGGACTCCACCCCGAACGCGCTCGCCCGCCGCCCTGCCGGACGGACCTGAAGCGCGCCCCGAGGAGAGCGAGCCCCACCGACGTGGCGCTCGTGGAAATCCCAGGACTGGCACACGCAGTTCACGCCGCCGCGGGCCGCGAAGAGGCGCCGTGTGCGACCCATGTTCGCCCCGGCTCATCGCCTGATCGCCCTTGTCCTGGAGCTCCTTGGCGTGTGGGGCCCGCGACCTGAGACCACAAGGAGCTCGTCAGCGCCACGCCTATCGCTGCACTTGATGGGAGCGAGGCGATTCGATTGTGAAACGTGATATAAATCACAAATCGGACTTCTGCGCGCTCCCCGCCTCGATCAGATCTCTGGCATCATGATGCAAGGCATTATGACCACTGGGTACAGATTGAACTGGAGCCCCTCTTGGGCCCCTCTCTCCATACTCCTATCCTCTCCCGCTTGTTCGCTTTCGCTCGACGGTTGGAGCTCAACGAGCTCGAGCTCCACAAGCACTGGGGCGACGACCTCTTCCTCATCCGAGGATACATCGTCATCCACGAATACCTCTACTCTCTCGGAGACAAGCCTACCTCATCAGACGTCGAGCGGCACGACGGGCTCCGCATCCGACACCACGTCCACCGCAAACAGCAGCAGCGGATCAAGCGCCTCGGCGACGACGAGCTCGCCCTCCTGCGGAGACGGCCTCCTGGACCCGGAGAGCGAGGAATGCGACGACTCGAACACGCTCGACGGTGACACGTGCTCATCCTCCTGTCTTCGCCAGAGGTACGCGTTTCTCTCGAGCGAGCAGGTCGCCGCGACCGACCTCAGCGGCGTGTTCGCGGACCAGCGCTGCCAAGCCCTCGCGGAGCAGAGTAAGGCCATGGGGCTGCTCCCCAGCGACACGAACCAATACCGCGCGTGGATCAGCACCGCCGACGAACCTGCCAAGGCGCGACAAACCCCAGGGATGTACCGCTATGTCAATGTCCTCGGGCAGGTCATCGCCAAGGACTGGGAGGCTTTGACTCAAGGAGACCTGGACCGAGCGATCGACACCACCGAGCTAGGCGAGACCTTCGGGCCGGCCCTCGTCTGGACCGGCACCCTCGCCAGCGGCGACGCCGCCGCCGAGACCTGCAAGGGCTGGACGAGCCTGAGCGGAGACGACAGCGGTCGGATCGGGAGTTCGGCGGCAAAAGACACAGGCTGGACGGACTTCGATGACGTCAAGAACCCGGCGCCCTGCGAACTCCTCCTGCGAATTTACTGTCTAGAACAGGGGAACCCGTGACGAGCAAGGAGGTGCGACATGCAGAGGCCCCTCGTGCGACTTTCGGCGTCCCTCCTCCTCCTCTCGTGCGGCGACGACAGCCCTCCGGGAGCGGGTGCGACTGCTCCACAGGCGAGCACCGGGTCCACCTCGCCCCCGGAGACGACCGACGCCCCCGACCCAACGAGCGGAGAGCTTTCGACCTCGTCGACCTCGGCGGCCTCGTCGACCGCTGACTCCTCGCAGGAGACGCAGACCGACACCAGCACCGGCCCGACGCTCGACACCTGCGGCGACGGCAAGATCGATCCCGGGGAGGTCTGCGACGAAGGTGCGGCCGACAACCACCCGATCGATTACGACGGCGACGACTACAACGCCTGCCTCGCGTGCGCCGCGCTGCGGAATTTCTGCGGCGACGGGGAGCTCCAGAGCGCGGACGAGTCGTGTGA
>CAZMML010000632.1:0-3297 GCA_964567335.1 uncultured Nannocystis sp.
CCGACCCCTGGGCGCGGACGGGGACCTCCCCTCCCCGTCCCTCCCGCTCGCGCTCCTCCTGCGGGCCGCGCTCCCGGCCTCCGCCGCCCCGCTGGCGGCGCTCTGGCGCGGCGCTCTCCCCCCGGCCCCCGCCCGCCGCAGCGTCGTCGCCGCCGCCGCCCTCGTCACCCTCGAGCTCGCCGCGGGCGCCGCCGCCTGGGGATGGTCCGAGCGCCATGACCTCGCCGAGGTCGCGCTCATCCTGTCCCTCGGAGCGGGCCTCGCCCTGGTCCTCGCCGGCGCGCTCGCCCTGCTCCTGCGCCGCCGCCCCCCCTCGCCCTCGCTGCAGCTCGCCGCCGCCGCCGCCCCGCTCCTCCCGCCGCTCGCGCTCGCGTGCGCCTGGCCCGCGCACCTGCTCGCCCACCCGGCCGCGCCCTGGGCCCTGCTCCTCGCCGCCGCCCTGCCCCTCGCCGGACGCGCCCCTGAGCCTCCGCGCTGGGCGGCCCTCGCCGCCGCGCTGGTCGCCCTCACCGCGAGCGCCCAGCTCGCGCTCCGCTTCGGCGCCAGCCCTGGCCTCGCGGCGCTCCTGCTAGGGCGCCACGCCCCGATCCGCGCCGTGGTCGCGCTCGGTCGCTGGGCCACCGACTTCGACGCCGACGGCAGCTCCGCGTGGTTCGGCGGCCGCGACTGCGCGCCCCTCGACCCTCGCCGCGGACCCCGCCGCGGCGAGCTCGCCGGCGACGGGATCGACGACAATTGCCTCCTCGGCGACCTCCCCGACGACCGCGAGCGCCCGGCCACGCCCAGCGGCGCCCCGCCCCTGACCTGGCCGCGCCCGCTCAGCGTCCTTCTGATCACCGTCGACGCCCTCCGCGCCGACCGCACCTCGATCGAGGGCTACGCCCGCCCGACCACCCCCAACCTCGAGCGTCGCTTCGCCCGCGAGATCCGCTTCACCCGCGCCTACAGCGAGGCCGCAGCGACCCGTGAGACCCTCCCCAGCCTGCTCAGCGGCCGCCGGATCTTCGAGCTCGTGTGGCACACCCGCCGCGCCCTCGTCCTCGACCCGGCCACTCGCAGCGCCGCGGACACCTTCGCCGCGCGCGGCCACGCGACGATCGCCGTCGCCCCCCAGGTCGCCTTCAACATGATCGGCGCCAGCGACCTCGGCTTCGCCGACGCCACGATCTACGACCCGAAGCAGGTCGTCGGCGAGGGCGTCAGCGAGCGGACCCTCGCCGCGATCGACCGCGCCCCCGGGCCCTTCTTCGCCTGGGCCCACTACTTCGAGCCGCACGAGCCCTACCGGCGTCACGCCCGCTTCGCCGCCGTCTCGAGCGCCGCCTACGATCAGGAGGTCGCCCAGGTCGACGCCGCGATCGAGGCGCTCCTCGCCGGGCTCGAGCGGCGCGGCCGCCTGGAGGACACGATCGTCGTCGTCACCGCCGACCACGGCGAGGCCTTCGGCGAGCACGGCTACCGCTTCCACGGCCACGGCGTCCACGAGGAGGACGTCCGGGTCCCCCTCTTGATGAAGCTCCCCGGCGTCCCCGGCCGCGCCATCGACCTCCCCGTCTCGACCACCGCCCTCGTCGCCACCCTCCACGACGCCCTCGGCTGGCCCCTCCCCGCGGTCCAGCCGCCCACCGTCCCCTCGCTGTGGCCGCTGATCCTCGGGCTCGCCGTCGACCCCGAGCCCGTGGTGGTCAGCGCCGCCTGGGACCTCCCCGGCGAGCAGCTCGGCCTGATCGAGCGCGACCACAAGCTGATCTTCGACCGCGAGCTCGCGGCCTTCGAGCTCTTCGACCTCGCGCGCGACCCCGGCGAGCTCGGCGACCTCGGCGGCGCCGACCCGGCGCTCGCCGACCGCGTGCTCGCCGCCGCCGCCGAACTGCTCGAGCGCCGCGTCGGCGCCGCCCAGTCGCGCCAGCTCCGGGCCCGCTTCCACGAGGCCCCGCCCGCCGCCGCCGCGCTCGCGCCCGCGGACGCCCCGCCGGACGTCCTCGGCGCCTGGGCCGAGCTCGTCCGCGGCGTCGACGGCAGCGGCCTCCCGCTCCGCGTCCTCGTCCACGCGATCGTCCGCCCCGGCGCGACCTACGAGGTCGTCCTCACCGCCGGCAAGAAGGTCGCCCAGCGCGCCGCCGGGCCCGCCCCCGAGGGCTCCGCGCTGGTCGAGGACATCCGCGCCTTCAAGGTCTACCTGGGCGACGTCGACCAGCAGGTCGAGCTCCGCGCCCAGGGCCGCCGCTGGTCGCTCGGCCCCGTCCGCGCCCTCCCCGTCCACCCCCGCTAAGACCTCGGCCCGACTCGGTGCCGGGGACACCCCCGCGGCCCCGACCGCCGCGGCCCTTGCCGGGCTCACGCCAGCGCGTAGGCTCCATGCATGCCCTGGCGCCGGACCTGTCTCGCTCTGGCGCTCGTGTGCCTCGTGCCCGCGGGATGTCAACCTCTGGGCCCCGAGCTCACCACGGAGCAAGCCTCCACCTCCTCCGACGCGTCCACCGCGGCGCCCACCGGCGACAGCAGCGGCGCCAGCACGGTCTCAGGCTCGAGCACAGGCGGGTGCAGCGATCCTCTGTGGCACCCCCTCCCCGATCAGGAGGTCATCGCTCAGGCCTGCGAGTCCCTCACGGACATGACCACCTGCGAAGGCGCCATGATCGGGGGCGCGCGATGCGAGTGGCTCACCTCGCGGCTCTTCCCCGGCTGCGACGCGGCGCCTTGCGAGACGGCGCTCTCGGCGGAGCGCTGCGTCGCCGTCGCTCGCGCGGAGACCGGCTGCACGATCGAGGCGACCGGCTTCTGGCGCCGAAGCCCGGCCGGCCTCCACGTGATCCGCGAGAAATACTGCTTTGAGCTGCCGGTCGGGTGGATTCAATGCGAGGTCTCCCCGAGGACCGAGTGCGCCTGCGGTCCCTGACGACCGCCACCTCTCGCCTGATTTCAGGCTGACGCTCGACCCTCTCGGCGATTCGATCGACTCCGCGTCGGCGCCCGCGCTCGCGGCCTGCTCACCGCGATGAGGGCGCGCCAGGCCGGTCCGTCGGCGCCTCGGCGGGCGGGACCCACATGCACATCGCGAAGGCGGTGAACTCATCGAGGCAGCGCCAGCGCGCCCCGAGGGTGTCGTTCTCGGCGAAGCCCTCGGGCGAGCTGCTGTGGACCTTCGAGTTCGTGTAGCCGCTGCACCCGCCGCCGACCAGGCGCTCGTCCGCGGCGCACTGCGCGAAGGCCTCCTTATCCTTCGAGCGGCGGACCTTGACCGAGAAGGGCAGGCGGCCGGAGCCCGCGCCGACGGGCGGCGGGGCGGACGCGGCG
>CAZMML010000633.1:0-807 GCA_964567335.1 uncultured Nannocystis sp.
GGCGCAGGCCGTTCTCGGCGCGCCCGCGGGAGACCCCTCGCGCGGACCCATCGGTACGAACGAGCCCGCTGGCGTCGCCCACGCCCTGATGCGCATGCAAGACCCGCGGGGTCTTCAAGTGCGCCGGACATCCGTGTACCGTTGCACCGGGAGCCGAGCCAATGTCTTCGCAGCTGAGCGACGCCGAGTGGGACCACCTGTTGGCGCAGATCGATCGCGGCGGGTGTACGCCCTTCGTCGGGGCCGGGGTGAACGTCGGGCGCCAGCCCTTGCCGAGCGACCTCGCCATGCGCTGGGCCGAGGAGGGCAAGTACCCGCTCGAGGACCCCTGGAACCTCGCCCGCGTCTCCCAGTTCATGGCCCTCGAGAAGGGCGCCCGCTGGCCGCGCGACGAGATCACCAAGGTCCTCAGCGACTCCACCGCCCCCGACCCCGACGCGGGCCCGGACGCCCTGCAGATCCTCGCCGAGCTCCCCTTCCGCAACTACATCACCACCGGCTACGACGACCTCCTCGCGGGCGCCCTGCGGGCCGCGACCGTCTCGCGCGGCGGGAAGCGCGTCGCCCGCCGGCCCCGCGTCGACTTCTGCCGCTGGCACGCCGCCCTGCGCTCCTCCTCGCTGCCGACCCCCTTCGACGAGGACCCGCACTACGTCCCGAGCGCCGAGGAGCCCTTCCTCTTCCAAGTCTACGGGCAGGCGGCCGTCGGCGAGGCGCTCGGCCGCACAAACGACGACCCCATCGACCCACGCGTCAACCCCCCCCGCCCCCCCACCCCCCCCCCCCCCGGGCCCCCCGCGCCCCCCC
>CAZMML010000633.1:817-3292 GCA_964567335.1 uncultured Nannocystis sp.
CACTTCGACCTGCTCGTCAACACCGCGCGCCACCCGACCGTCCTCCCGCCGCCGGTGCAGCGCGCGCTGCGGGGCGGCCCGCTGCTCTTCATCGGCCACCCGCTCGCCGACTGGAACTTCCGCGTCGTCCTGCGCAGCCTCTGCGGCGCCGACTTCCGCGGCCTCCAGGCGGGGACCCTCTCGGTCCACGTCAAGCCCGAGGGCGATGACGCGGTGATCCGCTTCCTCGAGAAGTCCTTCGCCAAGACGCACATCAAGCTGTACTGGGGCACCCCCCACGACTTTCTCCTCGAGCTACGCGAGCGCTGGACCGCGCAGAGCCGCTGAGCGCCGGAGCTGACACCCATGGCACAAGTCCAGAACCCCTTCGTCGGCCCCCGCCCCTACGCTGCAGCCGAGCGTGACCGCTTCTTCGGCCGTGACGGCGAGCGCCGCGACCTCGCCGGCCTCGTCGTCGCCAACCGCCTCACCGTCCTCTACGGCCCGACCGGCGCCGGCAAGACCTCGCTCCTCCACGCCGGCCTCGTCCCCGAGCTCGAGCGCGCCGGCTTCCAGGTCATGCCGGTCGCCCGCCCCGGCGGCCAGCTCCCGCCGAACGTCGACCCGACCCGCCTCCGCAACGTCTACACCGCCAACCTGCTGATGCACTGGCACCACGGCGACCTCGACGACGTCGCCCAGCACTCGCTCGCCACCTACCTGCGCTCGATGCCGCAGGACGACGAGCGCCGCGGCCGCCCGCTGGCGATCATCATCGACCAGGTCGAGGACCTCTTCGCCACCCACGACGCCTACTGGGAGCAGCGCGAGGCCTTCCTGCAGGACCTCGCCGAGTGCGCCGCCGAGGCCCGCCCGACCGAGCGCCCGCTGCGCCTCGTGCTCTCGGTCCGCAGCGAGCAGCTCGCCGCGCTCGAGCGCTTCGCCGGCCTCCTGCCCGACCTCCTCCGCGTCCGCCTCCGCCTCGACCCCCTGCGCCTCCCCGCCGCGGTCGAGGTGATCACCGGCGTCGCCCGCGGCAACTTCACCCGCCAGGAGGCCGACCAGCTCGCCCACGACCTCGCCCAGCGCCGCGTCCGCTCCCGCGGCAAGCTGATCCGGGTCGCCGACGAGTTCGTCGAGCCGATGCAGCTCCAGCTCGCCTGCGAGGAGAAGTGGCGCCGCGGCCGCTCTGGCCCGCTCGCGGAGCCGGCCGAGCCCGACGTCGCGATCACGGCCTTCTACGACGCCGCGATCGCCCACGCCAAGGCCGGTTGGGGCGGCGAGCGCAAGCTCCGACGCTTCGTCTCGACCAGCCTCTACACCCCCGAGGGCGCGCGCTCCCAGGTCATCCGCGGCAAGCGCTCGACCGGCGGCCTCCCCAACAAGCTCCTCGACCGCCTCGAGGCCGAGCGGATCATCCTCTCCGAGGAGCGACTCGGCGTCCGCTGGTACGAGCTCGCCCACGACCGCCTGCTCGCGCCGGTGAAGGTGTCCAATGAGACATGGTTCGAGAGCCAGCGCGCCAAGAGCCGGCGCTGGCGCCTCGCCCTGCTGCTCCTGCTGATCGCCGGCGTCGTCGCCGGCGGCGCGCTCCTCGCCCGTTGGGCCCTCGCCAAGTACCAGGGCGTCGGCGACGAGAAGAAGGACGCCCTCGGGCAGCTCGCCTCGGCCCAGGAGGAGATCAAGAAGCTCGACAGGCAGCTCGGCAAGCGCGAGCGCCAGATCGCCGCCGGGGCCGCCCGCGAGCGCCAGCTCGCCGCCCGCGCCGGCCTCGTCGCCGCCGACGCCGACCTCCAGGCGCTCGCCGAGGTCGCCGCCGAGATGGGCCGCTACTCCCCCCGCGCCAGCGACGTCGAGGCCGAGGCCGAGCGCCTCACCACCTTCGTCGCCCTCGCCGAGGAGCTCCCCCGCCTGCGCGCCCGCCTCGACGCGCTGCAGACCGAGCTCGACGCCACCCTCGGCCCGCCCGACGAGCTCGGCAAGGCCGACAAGGAGAAGCTGGGCGCGTCCCTCGACAAGCTCCGCGCCGAGCTCGGCCGCCTCGTCGCCGCCCACGCCGCCGCGCAGGCGCTCTACGCGACCCACGCCGCCCGCCTCGTCACCGAGCTCGAGGGCTTCGAGGCCCAGCCGCGCGCGGGCACCGGCAACACCGGCCGCGTCCGCGAGCAGTCGCGCCAGGAGTGGCGCGAGGGGGTGCGCGCGCTCCTCCAGGGCCAGCGCGACCAGGCCCGCGGCCGCTTCGAGCGGGCCCTCAGCCGCGACCCGACCAACCCCGCCGCGCACGACATGCTCGCGCGCCTCGCCAGCGACCCCAAGGCCGCCGAGTCGAGCTACCGCAAGGCCCTCGTCCAGGCGCCCGGCTACGGCCCCAGCCTCGGCGGCATGGCCGGCGTCTATCTCGGCAAGGAGTGGTTCCTCGACGCCGACTACTGCGCCCGCGCCGCCCTGGCCGCGAGCCCCTTCTTCAGCCCGCCGCGTCAGCTCCTCCGCACGATC
>CAZMML010000634.1:0-3275 GCA_964567335.1 uncultured Nannocystis sp.
CCGAGCCGCGCCAGCAGCGGCGGCAGGCGGTGCAGGCGGACCCCCAGGGCGAGCACCGCGAGCGCGAGCGCCGGCAGCAGGAGCACCCGAACGCTCTCGGAGCGCAGCGCAGCGACCCACCGCGGGTCGCTGCCGAGGACGATCGCGGTGACCGCACTGAGCGCCACCCCGACGATCATCCACCCATAGACGGAGCGCATGAAGCGGCCGACGCCCGCGTGGAGATCGATGCCGAGGGGATCCCTGGTCGCCACCGGGCGAGAGCTCAGCACAGGGAGCGCCGCTGGGTCAACCGCCGCGGCGGCCGGCAGGACGAGGGTCGAGATCGCCGGCCCTGGCGCCGGGCCTCGGGCCTTGGCACAATCACGTCATGCGGCGCTCCAACGCCAAGCTCGCGCTCCTCGCTGCGCTCTTTGCGTGCGGCTGCACCGCGAGCCAGCGGAGCTACCGCTATCCTCACCAGGCCGCCTACGGCCGGCCCTCCACCTGCCCGGACGTGCGCCTCCCCCCGCTGCCGGGCGGCGGGGCCTCGCCCGACGCCGCCCGCTGCTCTTTCTCGGACGCCCAGGGCTCGCAGGTCGTCCACGTCGGCGGCAAGGTCGTCACCGCGGGCGAGACCGGCAGCGATCCCGGCGTCGGCCTCGGCGACGTCGAGGTCGGGATCCATCGAATGAGCGGGGTCAGCCTCAGCCTCGACGATCCTCCGCCGCGCCTCGCGCACGCCCGGACCGACCCGCAGGGGCGCTTCAGCGTCGCGGGCACCTTCCCGCCCGGCAACTACGCCGCCATCGCGCGGGAGCCGAAGGACGGGCGGCTGCTGGCGTATCGGATGTTCCTCATCGGCGAGGGCGCGATCGGCCGCGTCGACGGTGTGATGATCACCGTCCCCCTCGACCCCCGGCTCGCGCCCTAGATCGGTGCTACAACCCCCACGTGACCGACCTCCGGGACGAACTCGCGCGCGACAGCGCCACCCTCGAAGGCCAGCCCGCGGAGGAGATCCTCAAGTGGGTCTTCGCCCGCTACGCCGGCCAGAGGATCGCGCTCAGCTCCGCCTTCGGTCCCGAGGGGTGCGCGCTGATCGATCTCGCCCGTCGGCTCGATCCGAGCGTCCCGATCTACACGATCGACACCGGGTACCTCTTCCCCGCGACCCTCGAGGTCCGCGACGCCTTCCGCGCCCGCGGCGCCGACATCCGCGTCGTCGAGCCCTTGCTGACGATCCGCGCCCAGGCCGAGCGCCACGGCCCCGACCTCTTCGCCCGCGATCCGGACGCTTGCTGCGGGATCCGCAAGGTCGAGCCGATGCGGCGGGTCCTGGGCCTGGTCGACGTCTGGATCACCGCGCTCCGGCGCGACCAGGCGCCGACGCGCCGCAACACCCCGATCCTCGGCACCGCCGCGCGCCAGGACGGCTCCCTGGTGATCAAGGCGGCGCCGCTGGTCGCGTGGACGCGGCGCGACACCTGGGACTACCTGCTCGGGCGCGAGGTCCCCTACAACCGCCTCCTCGACGAGGGCTACAGCAGCGTCGGCTGCGAGCCCTGCACGGTCAAGCCGCCCGGGGACGAGCGCAGCGGGCGCTGGGCGGGCTTCGGCAAGACCGAGTGCGGGATCCACCTCATATAGTCAGGCCCTCATGTCGCTGCGCTTCGTCCACTGCTCGGACATCCACCTCCTCGACCTCCGGGGCACCTCGCCGCTGCGCTTCGCCAACAAGCGGATGACCGGCGGCGCCAACCTCCTGCTCAGCCGGCGGCGCAAGCACGACGAGGCGCTCTTCCACCGGATCGTCGCGGCGGCGCGCGACTACGGGGCCCAGCGCCTGGTCGTCACCGGCGACCTGACCAACCTCGCGCTCGAGTCGGAGTTCGAGCACGTGCGGCGGCAGCTCGACGCGTCCGGCCTCCCGGTGACCGTGATCCCCGGCAACCACGACGCGTACACGCGCGGCTCGGCGCGCGTGCGGCGCTTTGAGGCCTACCTCGCGCACCTGATGGAGGGCGAGCGCGAGGCCGGCGCCGACTACCCCTTCGTGCAGCGGCACGGCGAGGTCGCGCTGATCGGCCTCTCGACCGCGATCCCGTCGCTGCCGCTCTACGCGGTCGGGCGCCTCGGCGACGAGCAATTGGAGCGCCTGGGGCGGATCCTGGATCGCCTCGGGCGCGAGGGGATGGTGCGGGTGGTGCTCATCCACCACCCGGTCGTCGCCGGCGTCGCGCGGCCGCGGCACGAGCTGCTCGACCTCGACGCCTTCGGCCGCGTGATCGCGGAGCACGGCGCCGAGCTGGTCCTCCACGGGCACGAGCACCGGCGGATCGAGGGGCACCTCGCCGGCCCGGGCGGGCGCCCGGTCCCGGTCCACGGCGTCGGCTCAGGGACCTATCTGTCGCAAAAGCCAGATCGGCACGGGGCCTTCTCCCTCTACACCGTCGGTCGCGCGGGCGTCGAGCGCGTCTACCACCGCTGGGACGGCCGCGACTTCGTGCCCGAGGAGCGCGGCGGCGGCTGAGCCCTTGGCCGCGCCCGCGGCTTGGACTAGAGTCTCGGCCCATGCCCACCTTGCTCGAGCACGGCCGCACCCACGACTGCGGCAGCCTGCGCGCCGCCGCGATCGGCGAGACCGTCGTCCTCTTCGGCTGGATCCACCGGCGCCGCGACCTCGGCGCGCGGATCTTCGTGCAGCTCCGCGACCGCTTCGGGATCACCCAGGTCGTGTTCGGGCCCGACCTCGACCAGGCCGCCTACGACACCGCGACCGGGCTGCGCGGCGAGTTCTGCGTGGCGGTCCGCGGTCAGGTCGTGTCGCGCGGCGACAACGTCAACGCGGCGATGGCGACCGGCGAGATCGAGGTCGAGGCGCGCGAGCTCGAGGTCTTCTCGCCCGCCGACGCCCTGCCCTTCAACGTCGCCGACGACGACCGCGTCGACGCCAGCGAGGCGCTGCGCCTCAAGTACCGCTACCTCGACCTCCGCCGGCCCTCGCTGCAGAAGAACTTCGTCGTCCGCTCGCGCCTCGCCACCCTGACCCGCCTGACCCTCTCCGAGCTCGGCTTCCTCGAGCTCGAGACGCCCTACATGGTCAAGTACACGCCGGGCGGCGCGCGCAACTTCCTCGTCCCCAGCCGGCTCAACCCCGGGATGTTCTACGCGCTCGCCGAGTCGCCGCAGATCTTCAAGCAGCTCTTCATGGTCAGCGGCATGGACAAGTACTTCCAGATCTGCCGCTGCTTCCGCGACGAGGACCTGCGCAACGATCGCCAGCCCGAGTTCAC
>CAZMML010000635.1:0-3266 GCA_964567335.1 uncultured Nannocystis sp.
CCGCCGCCGTGCCGCAGGTGCTCCGGGAAGCGCTCGCGCATCGTCGCCAGCACGATCTCCTCCGCCTCGACCGACGAGTCGACCGCGAGCGCCCGCGCCGCGAGCGCCTTCATCTCGTCCGAGGAGCTCGAGCGGATGATGTGCTTGATCACCGGGATCGCGCTCGGGTGCATCGACAGCTCGCCGACCCCGAGCCCGACGAGGACCCACGTGTAGCGGGGGTCGGCGGCCATCTCGCCGCACAGGCTGACGGGCACGTGGTTCTTCGCCGCCGCGTCGGCGACGTGCTTGATCAGGCGCAAGATCGCCGGGTGGAGCGGCTGGTAGAGGTACGACACCGCCTCGTTCTCGCGGTCGATCGCCAGCGTGTACTGGATCAGGTCGTTGGTGCCGATGCTGAGGAAGTCGACCCGCTCGGCGAGGATGTCCGCCGTCAGCGCGGCCGCCGGCGTCTCGATCATGATCCCGACGTCGACGTCGTCGGAGTGGGCGACCCCCGCCGCGGCGAGCTGCGCGCGCGCCTCCTCGAGCGCGTCGAGGCCCGCCGCCAGCTCCCCGACGCTGCCGACCAGCGGCAGCATGATCGCCAGCGGCCCGTGGACGCCCGCGCGCAGCAGCCCGCGGAGCTGGGCGAGGAAGAGCTCGCGCTCCCGCAGCGCCAGCCGCAGCGAGCGCATCCCCATCGCCGGGTTGCGCTCCTCCTCCATCTCGATCAGGCGCGCCGGCTTGTCGCCGCCGAGGTCGAAGGTGCGGAAGACCACCGGGTAGGGCGCGCAGCGCCGGAGCACGTGCTTCGCCATCCGGTAGTGCTCCTCCTCCGTCGGCAGCGAGTCGCGGTCCATGAACATGTACTCGCTGCGGTAGAGCCCGATCCCCTCGGCGCCGTGGCGCTGGGCCAGCTCGATCTCCTCCGAGATGGCGATGTTGGCCCGCACGCGCACGTGCAGCCCGTCCTGCGAGATCGCGGGGAAGGCGTGCTCCTTGCGGACCTTCTGCTCGAACGCGAGGTGGCGGTCGCGCTCGGCCTGGGCCGTCGCGACCTCGCTGGGCTCGGGCCGGATCACGACCCGCCCGCGCACCCCGTCGACGACCACCAGGTCGCCCGCGTCGACCGACGCGAGCACGTCGTCGACGCCGACGACCGCGGGGATCTGCAGCGAGCGCGCCATGATCGCGCTGTGCGAGGTCCGGCCGCCGACCCCGGTCACCAGCCCGACCACCTGGCAGCGGTGCAGGCGCGCCGTGTCCGCCGGGCTGAGGTCGTGGGCGACCACCACCGACCCGGGCGGCGGACTGATCTCGTCGCCGTGCTCGCCGAGCAGCGCCTGCAGCACGTTGTCCGTCAGGAAGGTGAGGTCGCTGCCCCGCTCGCGGAAGTAGCTGTCGTCGGCCTGCCCGAGCACCTCGCTGATCTGGTCGGTCACCACGGTGAGCGCCCACTCCGCGTTCGCCAGCTCGTCGCGGATCAGCGCCTCGGTGCGCTGGATCAGGTCCGGGTCGCGCAGCATCATCTGCTGCGCCTTGAGGATCTGGCGGTGCTCCCCGTGCGGGAGCCGGCTCTTGACCGCCTCGATCTGCTGCCGACACGCCCGCAGCGCCTCGTGCAGGCGCTCGATCTCCGCCTCGACCTTGCCCGGCTCGATGTGGGCGTGGAGGACGTGGACGCGGCGGCGGTCGACGACATACGCCGGCCCGATCCCGACGCCCGGGCTCGCCGCCGCGCCGCCGAGCTCGACGCGCAGCGCCAGGTCGGCCTGACGAAAGAGGCCCGAGAAGCCCGCGCTCTCCGGCTTGTCGCTCACACCTCTCCGAAGCCCCCCTTGATCAGCTTGCTGATCGCGTCGAACGCGGGCGCCGCGTCGGCGCCCTCGATCCGCAGCGTCACCCGGCTGCCCTGGCCGCACGCCAGCATGAGCACCCCGAGGATGCTCTTCGCGTTGACCTCCGTGCCGTCGCGCGCGATCCAGACGTCCGACCTGAACTTGTTCGCCAGGTTGACGAGCTTGCTGGCGGCGCGGGCGTGCAGCCCGAGCTTGTTGACGATCTCGAACTCCCCCTGCATCTGCACCTTGCTCATGCGGGCTCCTTGGCGGGTGGAACGTGGACGACCAGGGCGCGTCGGGCCGACTCGGCGCACGCGCGGGCGACCTCCTCCGGCGTGCCGGCGGCGCGGTCGACGCTGGCGAGCTTCAGGAGCACCGCGAGGCTGAGGCCCGCGAGGACCACCAGCGGCCCCGCCGCCTCGCGGATCCCGCACGCGCAGGGGCTGGCCCCAAAGACATCCGCGATCAGGAGCGCCCCGGCCCCGCGGTCCGCCGCCGCGAGCGCCGCCGCGAGCGCCGCCCGGAGGTCCGGCGTCTCGCCCGCGTCGGCGTCGATCGCGACCACGTCGGCCAGCGCCCCCGCGCCGAGGACCGAACGCGCGGCCGCCAGCAGGGCGCTCGCGCTGCGCCCGTGCCCCACGATCACCACCCCCACCTCAGCCATGGCCGCGCTCCTGCGGCAGGTCGCGGTGGCGGACGACCAGACGAGGCGCCGGACGCGACAGCGCCTCACCCGTCTGCAGCCGAAGCGCCAGCGCCTCCGTCAAGGCCACCGAGCGATGCTGCCCGCCTGTACAGCCGAGCGCAACGGTGAGGTACGAGCGGCCCTCGCGCGCGCTGCGCGGGACCATGAAGCGAAGGAGCGCTTCCATGTGGTCCAGCAGCCGCTGCGCGTCCTCCTGCCCGAGCACGAAGTCCGCGACGTCGCGCTCGAGCCCGGTGCGGGGGCGCAGCTCCGGCACGTCGTAGGGGTTGGCGAGGAAGCGCAGGTCGAAGACCACGTCGGCGAAGCTCGGCAGCCCCGCCTTGAACCCGAACGAGGTCAGCACCAGGTGGAGCACCGCCGCCGTCCCGTAGCGGTCGCGGATCATCTGCCGGAGCTCGCGCGCCCGCAGCCCGCCGGTGTCGATCGTCGCGGTCGTCCGGGCCCGCAGCGCGCGCAGACCCGCGCGCTCGGCCGTGAGCGCGTGCGGGAGCTCGCCGAGCGGGTGGAGGCGCCGCGTCTCCGCGAAGCGCCGCACCAGCACGTCGTCGGGCGCCTCGAGGAAGAGCACCTCGACCCGGTGCCCGAGCCCGATGAGCTGCTGGTGCGTCGCCGGGAAGGCGCCGAGGTGCCCCGCCTCGCGGGCGTCGATCCCAACCGCGACCCGGAGGCCGCTCGGCCCCAGCAACGCCACCAGGTCGGCCAGCAGCGGCACCGGGATGTTGTCGACGCAGTAGAAC
>CAZMML010000636.1:0-3254 GCA_964567335.1 uncultured Nannocystis sp.
ACACGATCGAGGAGATCCAGGCGAAGTTCCTGACCTTCAAGGACAGCATCGAGACCCTCGACGAGGCGCTCGAGGACCTGCTCTCCGCCTTCACCGCGAAGATCGAGGCGGAGGAGCCCTCTCCGCGGCGTGACCGGCTCTACGAGGAGCTCCGCGCGCTCAAGGCCGCCGCAGAGGCGCTGCTCGGCGGCGTGTACCGGGTCGAGAAGCTGCTCGTCGCCAACGCGGCGACGACGCGGCCGCGCGGCGGGGGCGCCGCGAGCCCGACTGAACTTTTGTAACTGTCCCTTCCGACATCTAGGCTGACCACCACACTCTGTGACTCTGGGATCATCGGCGCCGCCGCCGCGGCGCCGCAGGGGAAGATCATGCTCCACGACGACGACGCGACCGACCGCGACAACGAACTCGACCTCGCGCAGGAGGAGGAGGGCGAGGCCTCCGAGGCCTCCGAAGCCGCCGACGGCGACGACGGAGACCCGCGCCCGATCGTCCGCCGGGCCCGCGCCAAGACGATCGCCATGAAGCGGCTCACCAAGGAGGAGCTGCGGATCGGCGCCCTCCTGTACCCGGAGCGCAGCTACTGGCGTCCGCAGACGCGGGGAGACTGCGCCGGCGTGGCCCGGCCCTGCCCCTTCGTGAGCTGCAAGCACCACCTCTATATCGACGTGAACCCGTCGACGGGGAGCATCAAGATCAACTTCCCCGACCTCGAGGTGTGGGAGCTCCGCCACTCGTGCGCGCTCGACGTGGCCCAGACCGGCGGCACGACGCTCGAGGAGGTGGGGGAGATCTTGAACCTGACGCGCGAGCGGATCAGGCAGGTCGAGGTGCGCGGGCTCCTGAAGCTCAAGGAAGAAGGGGGCGAGGAGCTTCTCTCGTACCTGGCGCAGGGAGAGGGTTGACCGGGCCTGAGCGCGGGTGCTAACCGGGCGCCGCCATGAGCGCCCCCACGCCGATCCGTCGCGCCCTCGTCAGCGTCAGCGATAAGTCGAGCCTCGAGGTCCTCGCCGAGCTCCTCATCGAGTCGCAGGTCGAGGTGCTCTCCACCGGGGGCACCTGCCGCGCGCTCGAGGAGCTCGGCGTCGCCGTCGTGAAGGTCAGCGAGTACACCGGCGCGCCCGAGATCCTGGGCGGCCGGGTGAAGACCCTCCATCCGAAGATCCACGGCGGGATCCTGGCGCTGCCGACCCCGGCGCACGAGGCGGAGCTGCGTCTCCACGGGCTCGCGCCGATCGACCTCGTCGTCGTCAACCTCTACCCCTTCCGCGAGGTGATCGCGCGGCCGGGCAGCGGCTTCACCGACGCGATCGAGAACATCGACATCGGCGGGCCGGCGATGATCCGCGCGGCGGCCAAGAACTGGCAGCGGGTCGCGGTGGTGGTCGACCCCGCCGACTACGCCCGCCTCGGCGACGCGCTGCGCGCAGGCGGGATGGTGCTGCCCGAGGCGCTGCGGCGCTCGCTCGCCCGCAAGGCCTTCGCGCACACGGCGGCCTACGACGCCGCGATCGCCGGCTACCTCGCCCGCTTCGACGACGCCGGCGCGCCGCTCGCGGACGACGCGCTGCCGGACCCGCTGGTGGTCGTGGGAGCGGCCGCGGGCGAGCTCCGCTACGGCGAGAACCCGCACCAGCCGGCGCGCCTCTATCGGGTCGAGGTCGGCGCGGGCGAGCCGGGGCTGGCCGGCGCGCGGCAGCACCAGGGCAAGGCGCTCTCCTACAACAACCTGCTCGACGCGGACGCGGCGCTCGGGCTGGTCCGCGACCTCGCGCGGTTCGGGCCGGCGGCGGCGGTGATCAAGCACGTGTCGCCCTGCGGGGCGGCGGTCGGCCGCGCGGACGAGGCGATCGCGGACGTGTACCTGCGCGCGCGCGAGGCGGACCCCGAGAGCGCGTTCGGGGGGATCGTCGCGCTCTCGCGGCCGGTCGACCTCGCGGCCGCGCGGCGCCTGATCGAGACCTTCCTCGAGGTGGTGCTCGCGCCGGCCTTCACGCCCGAGGCGATCGAGCTCCTGGCGACGAAGAAGGGCCTGCGCGCGTTGAGCTTGCCGGAGGTCGCGGAGGAGGCGCCGGCAGGCGGGCCGCAGCCGCTCCGCCTGCGCTCGATCGCGGGGGGCCTGCTGGCGCAGCGAGAGGACGCGATCACCGTCTCGGCGGCGGCGGGTCGGGTGGTCACCCGTCGGGCGCCGACCGCGGCGGAGCGCGCCGACCTCGAGCTGGCCCAGGTCGTCGCCAAGGCGGTGCGCTCGAACGCGATCGTGCTGGCGCGCGAGGGGGCGACGGTCGGGATCGGCGGCGGACAGACCTCGCGGGTCGAGGCGTCGCGCCAGGCGAGCGGGCGCGCGGGCGCGCGGGCGCGCGGGGCGGCGCTGGCGTCCGACGCGTTCTTCCCCTTCCGCGACGGGGTCGACGCGGCGGCGGCCGCCGGGGTGACGGCGATCGTGCAGCCCGGCGGCTCGGTCCGCGACGAGGAGGTGATCGCCGCCGCGGACGAGCACGGGCTGGCGATGGTGCTGACGGGCCAGCGCCACTTCCGACATTGAGGCGAGGAGCACGAGCGATGGACGCGCGCAAGATCTTGATCGTCGGCGGCGGCGGCCGCGAGCACGCGCTGGCCTGGCGCTGCCGCAGCGAGGGGCACGAGGTCCACGCGGCGCCCGGGAGCGCGGGGATCGGCGAGGACGCGACCTGTCACGCCGTCGAGGCCCACGACCTCGCCGGGCTGGTCGCGCTCGCGGATCGGCTCCGGCCCGACGCGGTGGTGGTCGGCCCGGAGCAGCCCTTGGTCGCGGGCCTCGCCGACCGCCTGCGCGCGGCGGGGCACGCGACGCTCGGCCCCTCGGCGGCGGCGGCCGAGCTCGAGGGCGACAAGGCGGCGGCCAAGGCCTTCATGGTCCGACACGGCGTGCCGACCGCGACCCACGTCAGCGTCCAGGACCTGGCTGCGGCCCGCGCGGCGCTGCGGCGCTTCGCGTCGCCGCCGGTGGTCAAGGCGAGCGGGCTCGCGGCGGGCAAGGGGGTGGTCGTCGCGGAGAGCTTCGCCGAGGCCGAGGCGGCGATCGAGGCCTGTCTGATCGGGCAGGTGTTCGGCGCAGCGGGGGCGACGGTGGTCCTCGAGGAGCGCCTGCAGGGGGAGGAGGCGTCGCTCTTCGTGCTCACCGACGGGACCCGCTACTCGCTGCTGCCTCCGGCGCAGGACCACAAGCGCCTGCTCGACGGCGACCGCGGGCCGAACACGGGCGGCATGGGCGC
>CAZMML010000637.1:0-3251 GCA_964567335.1 uncultured Nannocystis sp.
CGAAGGGCCCCCGCTGCGGCGCCGCCTCCGCGCCCGCCGCCTCGGCCCCCGCGCCCGCGCTCGCGCCGCCGCCGCCTTGACCTCCGCACGCCGCGCTCACGCCCAGCACCACCAGCGCGCGTCCCCAGCGACTCCCTCGCGTCATCATTCCCCGTCTCCCGCGCCAGCCTACCAGCCGGCGGCCCGCGCGTGGACCGCCGGGCAGCGCTATCCTCCACGCGAGTGATCGACCGAGCGACGACCTTCCTCGACCTCACCCCGCCCGAGGACGAACACGCCGCCTGGGAGGTCCCCTCCTGGTCCGTCCTCGTGTTCCCGAACGACGAGGGCAAGCTCCACCACGGGACCAGCGGCGCGAACCTGCCGGACACCGTCGTCGTGCGCCTCGCGGACGAGCCCGTCGCGCGCGCCGACATCTTCGCCCACACGATCGAGAACCAGTACTGCTGGGACGCCGAGTACTACCTCGTGCTCCGCGTCCGCGAGCTGCTCGCGCCGGACCGCTGGCGGACCCTCCCCTGGGGTCATCTTGAACCGGGCGACGTCTTCCTCGCCTACGACAAGTTCCACGGCATCGAGTACCTCCGCACCCCCGACCACGACGTGGCGATGAGCTACGGCGGCGACTGGTCCGACCTGCAGTCCTACATCGACGAGCGCCACCCGCGGCCCGAGGGTCCCCGGCCCACCGGGGCGCCCTCCGCGGCCTCGCTCCTGCGCGCCGTGCGGGAGCGCGACCTCCCGCGCGTGCGCGCACTCCTGGCCGCCGGCGCCGATCCAGAGGCCGGCTCCGACCCGCCGGGCGAGGCGCTGCGCGCCGTCTCCGCCGACCGCGAGACCACCGCCCTGTGGGAGGCGATCGCCACCGACGACCCCGAGCTCGTCGAGGCGCTGCTCGCCGCCGGCGCCTCGCCGCACGCCCGCCTGCCGACCCACATGCCCCCGCTGCACGGCGCGCTGCTGGGTCGCTGCCTCGCCGTCGTGCCCGTGCTGCTCCGCTTCGGCGCCGACGTCGACGTCCCCTTCGCCGGCCGCAACGCGCGGGACCTCGCCGCGGCGATCGGGCCCCACGCGCTCGCCCTCCTGCCCCCGCGTTGACCCCGCTCGCGGCTACCTCGGGATCCCGCACACGCCGACGTGCTCGTACCCGATCGGCTCCTCGCCGATCGGGTAGAGGTTCAGGCAAGTCTGGCCGACCTCGACGTCGCACTGCAGGTCACTCACCGGCTTGGTCCGGTCGCAGTAGGGTCGCCTGCCTCGCCGAAGCTCAGGCGCGAGCATAGGGCATCATCCGGACGCTCGCTCCCGCCTGGTGACGCGAGCTCGTTGCGTCGCGCTCGATCTGCGCGGAGAGCCGCCTTCACGTCGACGACGCTGAGGCAAATATTCGCGGCCCCACCCACCCCATGGAGACAGAGGGGAGCGACGGGGCCCCGGTCGGCGGGCCGGCTTCGCCACCAGCGGCGTTCTGCTATTGCTGGTCCCTGGGGAACCACAGGAGGAGAGCGATGAAGCGGGGAGCTCGGTGGGCGTGCAGCGGGTACGTGGCGGCGGCGGCGTGGCTACTCCCCGCGTGCGGAGGCGGCGGCGGCGGGACAACGACGGGGGCCAGCGAGAGCCAGGGCTCGACGGAGGTGCACCAGACGAGCTCGGGCGACCCCACGACGACGACGAGCTCCCAGACGGCGACCTCCGCGATGTCAGGCACGGGCACGGGAACCAACACGACCGACGATCCGACCGGCGCCACGACGACCAGCGGCACGACGACCGTCGACCCCACCTGCGGCGACGGCAACATCGACCCGGGCGAGACCTGCGACGACGGCGCCAACAACGGCCCCGGCCAGCCGTGCAACGCGATGTGTCAGACGAACTCCTGCGGCGACGGCGACAAGAGCCCCGACGAGGAGTGCGACGACGGCGCCAACAACGGCGACACGAACTCGTGCAAGGCCGACTGCACCAACAACGTCTGCGGCGACGGCAAGGTCGGCCCGGGCGAGGGCTGCGACGACGGCAACCAGGTCGACGGCGACGCGTGCTCCAACGGCTGCGTGCCGATCACCTGCGGCGACGGCGTGGTCGCCCCCACGGAGGCCTGCGACGACGGCAACAAGGACAACACCGACGCCTGCACCAACGCGTGCACCGACGCGACCTGCAGCGACGGCTTCGTCCAACCCGGCGAGGAGTGCGACCAGGGCGTCGACAACTCCGACCACGACGCCTGCACCCTCGCGTGCACGAACAACGTCTGCGGCGACGGGCTCGTCTTCAACATCAACGGCGGCGCCGAGGAGTGCGACAACGGCGCCGACAACGGCCCGGGCAACATCTGCAACGCGATGTGCGTCCTCAACGTCTGCGGCGACAACGACAAGAGCCCCGACGAGGAGTGCGACGACGGCAACAACGCGCCCGGCGACGGATGCTCCGAGCTCTGCGTGCTCGAGGGCTGCGGCAACAAGATCGTCGAGCCCGACGAAGGCTGCGACGACGGCAAGGACGGCGACAACGACAACGGCTGCACCGACATCTGCCAGGCGCCCATGTGCGGCGACGGCTTCGTCCAGGCCAGCCTCGCCGAGCAGTGCGACAACGGCGGCGCCAACAGCAACAACGGCGCCTGCACCGTCGACTGCAAGGCGGCCTTCTGCGGCGACGGCCTGATCCAGCAGGGTGTCGAGCAGTGCGACGACGGCGCCAACAACGGCCCGGGCAAGGCCTGCAACGCCGTGTGCAAGCTCAACTACTGCGGCGACGGCGACAAGAGCCCGACCGAGGCCTGCGACGACGGCAACGACAGCAACAACGACGCCTGCACCAACGTGTGCAAGCTGGCGACCTGCGGCGACGGCTTCGTCCAGCAGGGCGAGGCCTGCGACGACGGCGGCAACAACAGCAACACCGGCGCCTGCACGCTCTCGTGCAAGCTCCCCGTCTGCGGCGACACCTTCGTCCAGGCGGGTATCGGCGAGCAGTGCGACGACGGCAACCTCTCGAACACCGACACCTGCCTCAACACCTGCAAGACCGCCAAGTGCGGCGACGGCTTCGTCCAGCAGAACGTCGAGCAGTGCGACGACAACAACATGGTCAACACCGACGCCTGCCTGAACTCCTGCAAGACCGCCACCTGCGGCGACGGCTTCGTCCAGCAGGGCGTCGAGCAGTGCGACGACCTCAACACGAGCAACACCGACGCCTGCCTGAACTCCTGCAAGACCGCCACCTGCGGCGACGGCTTC
>CAZMML010000638.1:0-3245 GCA_964567335.1 uncultured Nannocystis sp.
TCCGCGCCGCCAGGTCGGACGATCCGGTCACGCGCGCGCTCGAGGCGCTCGGCCGCGAGGCGCTCGAGCGCACGCCCGAGGCGCTGGCCCGACTGCCGCGCGACGAGGTGCCGCTGCGCCCCTTCGACATGGTGGGTCTGCCGGCGCTGCGCGCCGTGCTAGGCGGCGGATCCTCGCCTGTTCCGGCGCCCGAGGCGAGCGGAGCTGCCGCGTCTCTGTCCGCCGAGCCGCTCGCGCGTCTGGCCGACGAGCTCGCCGCGGCGGGGCACGGCCTCATCATGGTCATGGGCAAGGGCGGCGTCGGCAAGACGACCATCGCGGCGGCCCTCGCCGTCGGCCTGGTGCAGCGGGGGCGCAGCGTCCACTTGACGACCACCGACCCCGCGGCGCACGTGGCCGAGACCCTCGCCGGCGGCCTCGAGGGGCTCAGCGTCGGCCGCATCGACCCGCGCGCCGAGACGGCCGCGTACATCGAGAAGATCCTGCGCACCCGCGGCAAGGATCTCGACGAGCAGGGCCGCGCGCTGCTGCTCGAGGACCTGCAGTCGCCCTGCACCGAGGAGGTCGCGGTGTTCCACGCGTTCAGCCGCGTGGTCAATGAGGCGCGCAGCGCCTTCGTCGTGCTGGACACGGCCCCGACCGGGCACTCGCTGCTGCTGATGGACGCCACCGGCGCGTACCACCGCCAGGCGACCCGCCACGCCGGGGCGGGCGTCAAGCGCGTGATCACGCCGCTCATGCGCCTGCAGGATCCAGCGATGACGCGCGTCATCCTCGTCACGCTCCCCGAGGTCACGCCCGTCAGTCAGGCCGCCGCGCTGCAGGACGACCTGCGCCGCGCGGGCATCGAGCCCTGGGCCTGGGTGATCAACAAGAGCGTCGCCGCAGCTGGCACGAGCGACCCGCTGCTGCAGGCCCGGCTCGCGGGCGAGCGTCGCCAGGGCGCGCGCATCGCCGCCGGCCTGGCCCGTCGCACCTTCGTGGTGCCGTGGCTCCCCGAGCCGCCTGTCGGCGTCCGGGCCCTGGAGGCCCTCGTCGCGCCCGCGCCCGCAGCGCCCACAGCGCCTGGGTCGTGAGCGCGAGCGGTCCGTCCGGCGCGGTGCGATGTATGCTCGAGAGGTGAGCCCTCCGCGCCCCGCTCATTGCGTCCTCGTCCTCGCGGGCTCGCTCGTCGCGCTCTCGTGCGACGAGGACGCGACGCGAGGTTCGCGGCTGTCGGCGGAGGAGAGGACCTGCGCCCCGGGGACCGCGGCCACGTCGCTCGTGAACGGAGGCTTCGAGGCGCCCGGGGGGCCGCTGGTCGGGTGGCGGCTCCTCGGAGCGTCGGGGGCGCGAGCCGAGACGATCGCGGGCGTCGAGGGGTGCACGGCGCTGGCCCTCGTCCCCCCGGGCGAGCGCTTCGACGCGCCAGCGCGGCTCTCGGCGGAGCTCCCGGCGGAGAGCCTCCACGGGCGACGGGTGCGGCTGACCGCGCAGGTGCGGGTCGACCGGGAGGAGCGAGCCGCCGTCCCGAGCCTCCAGCTCCGCGGGGCGGGCGGGCCGCTCGGGTGGGTCCAGGTGCAGGCGAGCGCGGTGCTCCTGGCCTCGACGTGGTCTACCGCCAGCGTCGAGCTCGACGTGACGCACGAGGTCGACACGCTCGAGGTCGTCGTCAACCTCCAGGGGGCCCATCGGCTGGAGCTCGACGCGCTGACCCTGGTGGCGATCGGCCCCGCGTGTCCGGGCTGTGAGCCAGCGGCGGCGCTCTCGGCGGCCGAGCTGGACGCGCTCATCGCCTTGACGCGGGACCTCGCCCGCAGCCAGACGTCCGCGGCCGCACCTGCGGCCTCCCCTGACGAGACCGCGCGGGCGCTCGAAGGGACCGAGCGGGCGCTCCGCGGGGCGCGGCTCTTCCGGCCTGCCGAGTATCGCCCGAGCGGCGGCGATCGCACGACCCGGCTCGCCGCGCTGGTGATCCTCGGGGCGCGGCTGATCCGCTCCTCGCCCCTGGTCGCGCGCCTGGGCGATCGGTGGGATGATGTCCTCAGGGACAGCTTTCAGCGGGCGGCGCAGGCCCGCGACCGCTACGAGCTGCGGCGGGCGCTCTGGCGCCTCTTCGCCGAGCTCGGCGACGCGGCCGCGGTGGTGCGGCTGCGCGACGACGTCGAGCTCACCTTCCGCCTGGGCTTCGACTGGGTGAGCCTCGACGGCGACGTCGTCGTCCTCGCCGCGGACCAGGCCCCGGGGATCGAGGTCGGCGACGTGGTCGAGGCGATCGACGGCCGGCCGATCACCTGGACCCTGGCCGAGATCCTCGAGTACGCGCCGGGCAGCACGAGCGAGCGTCGCCACCGGTGGGCGCTCGATCTGCTCGGGCGCGGCATGACCCGGGCGCCCCGGAGCCTCACGCTGCGCCGCGGAGACGGGCGCCGCGTGGAGGCGTCGGCGATGGCGGGGCCGCTCCGCTGGGCGCGGCAGCGGAGCCAACGGACGCTCCCGCTCGCCGAGCTCGAGTCGGGCTACCTCTACATCGACCTCCACAAGCTCTCCGCGGGGGCGCTGCGCGCCGGGGCCGCGCGTCTGGGCGCCGCGGAGGCGGCGATCCTCGACCTCCGCGGCGGGCTGAGCGAGGAGCTCGCGCCGCTGCTCGGGATCCCCGAGAGCGGGCGGGAAAGCCAGCCCGCGGCGGGCGGCGCCGGAGCGGCCCTCGCCTTGCCGCCGCGCCTCGCGGTCCTCGTCCACTCGAGCAACTGCGGGAGCTCCGAGCGCGTCGCCGCGTACCTCCGCGGCGAGCGCGGGGCGCTGGTGGTCGGCGAGCCGAGCGCCGGGTGCGGCGAGCTGGGCCCCCCGGTCGAGCTCTTCAGCGGCTTTCAGGTGCTCGTGACCGAGGGCGCGCCCACCTGGCCCGCGGGGGCCATCCCGCTGCGACCGATCGCGCCCGACGTGGAGGCGAGGCCGAGCCTCGAGGGGATCCGCGCCGGCCGCGACGAGCTCCGCGAGCGCGCGCTCGTGGAGCTCCTCGCGCGGCGCTAGCGAGCGCGGCGGCCGCGTCAGGGCTCGCCGGCCGGCTTGGTCGCGGGCGGCGGGAGGAGGATGTCGGCGTCGGGGTCGCTGCGCGCGTACCAGCCCCACAGGGCGCTGACGAGGCACGCCAGGACGAAGACGGCTGGGAAGAGCTTGCGGCCGATCCGGTCGACGCTCTCGGCCCGGCGCTCGCGGCCGCTGCGGACCCAGTGGGCCTCGAGCACGGCGCAGCCGAGGGCGAC
>CAZMML010000639.1:0-3244 GCA_964567335.1 uncultured Nannocystis sp.
CGAACGCCGCCGACCGCGCGGATCTCCTGCGCCTGCAGATCCCGCTCCCGCTCCCCCTCCCACAGGTCGGCGTCGAAGTCCTCGCCCGCGTCGACCGTGGCGCGCTCAGGGCCACGCCGCTCCATGGCCTCGCGCCCGAGCTCCGCGTCGAAGGGCACCCCGAGCGCCCGCGCGAGCTGCTCGCCGAGCGTCGACTTCCCCGAGCCGTGGACGCCGACCAGGATCACGTCCACGGCCTTCGCCTCGAAGACGCTCATCGCACACCTCGCGATCCGCTCCGCGCCGCGAGCCAGCGCTGAAGCCCCTCGCTCGCCGCCGCGACCCCGCGCCGCTGCAGCTCCGCGACCAGCGGATAGCCGAGGTCGCCGCGATCCATACACGGCCGGAGCTGCCCGTCGTGGGTGAGGCGCAGCGCGAAGATCCCCTCGCGGCAGATCCGGCGCCGCTCGCACGTCGCACAGTCGGTCCACGGCGCGTGCTCCCCCAGGTGCTCGGTCTTGATCTCGACCCAGGGCCCGCCCCGCCAGCGGAGCCGCGTCGTATCGAGGCTATGTGGGTCGTTATCCTGAGCGCATTCGTCCGGCGAGCCCAGCCAGCCCGCGAGCAGCGCGATCAGCCGCCAGGGCCCGATGTCCGCGTTGAGATCGTCCAGCACGTTCACCAGCACCCCGCGCCCCGCCGCGAAGGCGAGGAGCGCCCGCAGGTCGCCCTCGTCCTCGGGCCCGGAATACACGTAGTTGAGCTTGGTCGGGCGCCCGCGCTGCAGGAGCGCCTCCAGGAAGCGCGTGCGCAGCCCCAGCAGCTTCGCCCGGTTCCCGCGCCGCACGAAGGCCTCCTCCCCGAACCCGTGGATCGAGAGGTTCATGCGGTCCAGGCCCGCCGCGAAGACGCGCTCCTGCGCGCTCGTCGGCACGCCGCCCGCCGTGATCACGGAGAGGTCCGCCGCCGGGAAGATCGCCCGCGCCGCCGACACCAGCTCCGGCAGGTCGGGTCGGAGGAGCGGCTCGCCGCCGACGAACTTGATCTTCGCCAGACCTGTGGGCGCGAGCGCCTCCAGCGCGCCCCGCAAGACCTCCAGGGGGAGGCCACGCTCGAAGCCCTCTCGGCGCGGGTCGCCCTCCATGTGACAGTACGAGCAGCGATGATTGCACGTCGGCGTGGCCACCACGCGCAGATAGGTCGGACGCCTCCCGGTCCCGGCGCTCTCCAGGGGCGAGGGCGCGGCCACGGGGGTCGCGCCCGGGGACCGTCGCACGAGCTGAGACGCTGGCACGAAGTTTTCGGCGATCATGGCAAGGGCCCTCCGCAACAAGTGATCCGACGAATCGCGTCGCAAGCGCTCCTCAGCACCTCTTCGGGCCCGCGATCGGCCGCGATGACCGCGAGCTCCCCGACCACGCCGGGGACCCTGAAGGCCTCCATGTACGCCGCGCGCAGCGCCTCATCTCGCTCGAGCGAAGCCGCGTCGATCCCGCACGCCGCCCCGCCTCTGCCCTCGATCCGCGCGGCTCGCACCGCCCGGGGCACATCCAGAAAGAGGGTCAGCGTCGGCGTCCGCAGCGTCGCCGCGATCCCCTCGATCGCCTCTGTGGCGTCGCCCATGATCCGCGGGTACGCGACCGTCGACGCCCAGTAGCGATCGACGACCACCCTCTCCCCGCGGTCCAGCGCGCGACCCGCCGCGTCGCTCGTGAGCGAGACCGAGTACGCGTAGAAGAGCTGGCGCGAGGTCCCGCGCAGCCCGTGCATCCGCTCGCAGGTCGCCCGCACCTCCGCGGTGATCGCGTTCGAACTCGACAGGACCACCGCGTCGAAGCTCGCGCGGAGCCCCTGCACGAGCGTGGACTTGCCCGCGCCGTCGAGCCCTTCCACGACGACGAACCAGGGCCGGGGGCACCCGGCGTCGCCCGGCGTCACAGCTCGTCCTCCCCGGCGCGCTCGATCGCCACGATCTCCCACTCCTGAGGTCCGCGCGGCGAGGGACAGGTCCGGCCCTCACCGACCGACGCCCCCGCGATCGACTGACCCAGCGGGCTGTTGATCGCCACCCGTTTGACCGCGGGGTCGCTGTCGTCCCAGCCGCCGACCACGATCCGGCGCTCCGCGTCGCTCTCCGGGTCCGCGAGGCGCACCGCGCAGCCGACACCGACCACCGTGGGCGCGCGCGGCGCCTCCACGACCTCGAGCGCGACCAGCACCGCGGCCAGCTCCCGGATCCGCGCCGCGAGCGCGTGCATCTGGCGCTGGTTCTCCTCGTACGCGAAGTTGTCGTGCCATACCGATGAATCCCCCGAGCCCGCCGCCTCCTCATTGGAGGCGCAGACCGAGAGGTAACGGAGTCGCGCCTCGTTCAGGCGCGCGAGGGCCCGCTCGTAGCCCGGGCGGGTCGTGGGTCGTCGAGTCGTCGAGTCGGATTGGTTCATGGGTTCCTCGTCGTGGTGCTGGTCCGGCCCGACCGGCAAAACGGCTCACGGGGACCGCACGACCGATCGCGCGCTCGCCCTCACCCTGAACCAGCGCGGATCTGTGTCCCCACTGCGCCCCACCGCGCGACCCCCCGGTCCGATCCCTCACGACCAGCGAATCCGCCGCACGCAGACGCGGCGCAGGCGAACCATCGCTCCTCCCACCCGAAGGGAGCTCACCTCGGCGCGCGCCTCAGACGCCGCCCTCGACCTGCGAGGCACCAAGCCCAGCGGTCGGCGGCGCTAGCGGCTCCGCCACCACGCATCGAAGCGCTCGTCCTGGGCGAGGTCGTGCTCGAGGCGGGCGAGCACCACGCCATCGGCGCCCAGGACCTCCGCCCCGACCGTGAACGCCCCCCACGCGACGAGGCGCTGCACGGCCTCGCCGTCCGTGCATGGCCGCTCGAGCACCCGCCGGCGGAAGGTCGGGTGGAGATGGAAGCGGACCTTCGCGGCCGCAGGACCGACGACGCGCAGGATCAACGTACACGTCAGCGGCGTGTACTCCACGGGGCTCGCCTCGAGGACGTAGCCGCCAGCGGCCGCGTGCCCGCCGAATTGGCCCTTGTTCGGGTCGGCCGGGTCGATCGGCCGCAAGTCCTGGCCGAGCGCTCGCTCCACCTCCTCGCTGATCGCCTCCGTCAGCTCGGCGAGGGCGCCGAAGTCGAGGCTCCCGTCGGCGCGGCGGTTGACCGCGAAGGTCACCGGCCGCACCGAGAAGCGGCCGAGCATCTCCACGCTCCGCGCCTCCTCCTGCTGCCTGTCCTCGCGGGCCGGAA
>CAZMML010000640.1:0-3239 GCA_964567335.1 uncultured Nannocystis sp.
AGCTTCGTCCGCTACGGCTTTCAGGTCCGCAACGGCCTCTCCTACCTCGCCACGCCGCTCGGCCGCTGGCGGGTCGCAGGTCGGGCGAGCGCGCAGGTCGAGCTGCTCGCGCCGCTCGACGGGTGGCTCGATCGGCTGCGCCAGGCCGCGACGGCCCGGCACGCGCCGGCGTCCCTGGCGCGCGCGTGGCGGCGCCTCGAGGGAGCGATCCTCGAGCTCTGCGGCGTCGCAGGCGAGGGTCCTGAGGAGCGCCAGGCGGTGCAAGCCGTGCTGGTCGCGCTCGGGGCGATCGAGGCGGCGATCGATCGGTCGCGCCCCGACGACGCGCTGCGGCCGGTGCCGGCGTTGCCTCGCGCCTGGCTCGAACGTGCCGACGACGACACGCCCGAGTTTCGCCTGGCGGCGGCGCTCGCCAGCGCGGGCCTGAGAGAGCGCCTCGTCCATGTCCGGGCGGATGCCCGGACCCGGCGGGTGGAGTGGATGCCGCGCGAGCGCGACGACGGCCGCACGGTGTGGGGCGAGGGGGACCTGGTCCGCAACCTGCTCGCGCTGCTCCTCCGCGCGGACATCGAGGCCGCTCAGGACGCGAGCCGAGCCGGGGTGACGGTCCCAGAGGGCGAAGGAGAGGCGGCGCGCCGGGGTGTCGCGGAGAGCGAACGGGGTGAGGAGGAGAGCGACGCCGCGGTCGACGCCCCCGATGCGGGCGCACCGAAGGCCGACGCGGACGACGCAGGTGTGGCGCTTGAGCGATGGGACAGGGATGCGCCTGAAGGCCTCACGCGGGCAGGAACTCGCGGGCCGCGGCGCTTCGCGGGTCTCGGCGACCTTTCGCGCTTCATCGCCGGCGAAGTCGACGACCGCCGGATCGAGGCGCTCGCGCGCGGGCTCTCGCTCATCGACTGGCCGCGCGTGCGGCGATGGCACGAGGTCGCCCACGTGCCCATGCCGCCGGCCGCGTTCGCGGCGCTGGCGCTGGCGCTCGGATGGTGCCCACCCGGGCACAGCCTGAAGCGCACGCCGGGGCTGGTGCGCTGGGCGGCGGCAGGGCGCGTGGCGGACGCGACCCGTCTCGCGCTGCGCCGGCTCCTCGGCCAGGGGGTGCGCGCGCCCTTCGATTGCCTCGACGATCTGAGCGGGCGCCGCCTCGCGGCCGCGCTCGCCTTCCCGCTCGCGCCGCGTGCGTACGAGCAGCTCCTGAGGCTGCTGTTGCCGCACGCATACGCGCAGCTCTTGCAGCAGCCCTTGCCGCGCTACGACCTCGACCAGCCCGAGAACTCCGAACCGCAACACGAGCCCGACCATGACGACGCTCCAGCTCCCTGATACCCCCCGTTTGCTCATTGAAGCTCAGCTCGCCCCGATCCAGGGCACGCGCTTTCAGCCGACCGGCTTCCCGGACCTCGGTGCGGCCACCTATCGCCTGCCCGGGGGGACCGAGATGCTCCTCGTCGAGTCGGCGCAGTCGGTGGCGAACCGCCTTGAGGCGGTCTGCTGGGACGAGGCCGCGGGCGCGATCATCCCGGAGCTCCGCGGCCTCCCCTACGTCGAGATCGAGCGCGGCGGCAAGGTCGTGTCGAGCAGCCTGCTCGAGGCGCACCGGCTCAATTCGGCGTATATCGAGAAGTCGAGCGCGTGGGAGACGATCTGCGCGGAGATCGGGTACGCGAAGGGCCAGCCCGTCGACCGCCCGCGCTTCCTCCGGGCGCTGTGCAAGCTCGACCCGTGCTCGCTGCTCCACGGGGTCTTCCTCGAGAGCATCGCGGGGGCGCTGCGCCTGCCGCGGGCGCTGAGCGGGTTCATCGAGGCGCGCGAGGTCCAGGTCGTCGCCACGGGCGGGGTCAAGAACGATCGGATTCAGCCGGAGAAGGACGAGAAGAGCGGCGCGACCGCGAAGGAGGGCTTCGGCAACGTGCCCTTCCACCGCGACGAATACGCGGCGGGGTCGATCACGGCCTACTTCAACCTCGACCTCGCGCAGATCCGCGGCTACGGCCTCGGCGGGGAGGTCGAGCGCCTGCTCTTCGGGCTCGCGCTCTTCAAGGTGCAGCGCTTCCTGGAGCGCGGCTTGCGGCTGCGCACCGCCTGCGATCTCACCTGCCGCGGGATCGCGGTGACGCAGCCTGCAGGCTACGCGCTCCCGAGCGCAGGCGCGCTCGCGGAGCTGCTGCCCGGACTCGTCGCCGCGGCCGCGAGGGCGGGCCGCTTCGCCGAGCCCCCGGTCACGCGCGCCGTGTTCTCGACGGACAGGGGCGAGAAGCCGGCCGACGAGCCCGCGAAGGGGAAGGGCGCGAAGGGGAAGGGCAGGTCGTGATCGCGATCGCCTTCCGGCTGCTCGCGGGCCGCTACCACGCGACCGGGTGGGACCACCACGTCAACGAGGGCACCGTCGAGTGGCCGCCCTCGCCCTGGCGAGTGCTGCGGGCGCTCGCGGCGGCGAGCTACCGCTGCGCCAGCGTCGACCGCGAAGGGGTGGGGCGCCTGCTGGGGCGCCTCAGCGCGCTCCCGCGGTACTTCCTCCCGCCGGTGGGTACGAGCCACCTCCGACACTACATGCCGACGAAGGGTGAGGCGACGACCAAGGTGTTCGACGCCTTCGTGGCGGCGAACGGGAAGGACGCCGAGATCGTCGCGACCTGGCCCGCGCTCGAGCTCGCAGACGACGAGCGGCGCCTGCTCGAGGAGCTGCTTCCGCACGTGGCCTACCTCGGGCGCGCGGAGAGCTGGACCGAGGCGAAGCTCCTGGATCACCCGCCGGAGCGGGAGCCCGACGCGTGGCCCCTCGGCGACGACGAGGACGCGCCGCGGCGCGCTCGGCTGCTCGCGTTGCGGGACCCGAGAGACCATGTCGCGTGGTGCGAGGGCTACCTCGCGGCGCTCGATCCGAAGGTCCGTCGCAAGGTGTCGTTGCCCGCGACGACGTGGGAGATCCTGAGCGTCGACACGGAGGCGCTTCAGCGAGAGGGATGGTCCGCGGTGCCCGGCACGCGCTGGGTCCGCTACGGGCTCCGCGAGTCGCAGCTCGCCGCGCGGTCCACGCCGGCGCCCGCGCGCGAGCGGCCGAACCTCGCGCGTTTCGTCCTCGACAGCGCGGTGTTCCCCCGCATCGAGCGCTGTGTGGCGGTCGGCGAGAAGCTGCGCGCGGCGCTCCTGAGCCGCCTGGGGGATGAGAGCGTCGCGCCGAGCCTGGTCGGCAAGGACGCGGACAAGAACCCCTTGAAGGGGCACCAGCACGCGTTCTT
>CAZMML010000641.1:0-3236 GCA_964567335.1 uncultured Nannocystis sp.
GCGTCAGCGCCGACGCGGGCGGCTGATGCTCGACCGGGGCGATCGCGCTGGCGACCTGGGCCCTGCCGCACACCTGGCAGCTCCGTGAGCGCGGCGACCTCGCGGTCGCGGCCGGGGAGCTCTCGCCCGAGGCGGCGCTGCGCGTGCGCCCGCTCGACGCGTCGCTGCACATCCGCCTGGCCGAGCGCGCCGCCTTCGCCGGCGACCAGGCGCAGGCCCTGGCCCGCTCGACCGTCGCCAGCGAGCTGATGCCCTACTCGTCGGACGCGTGGTCGCTGCGCTCGTACGCGGCGCGCGAGCTGGGCGACGAGCGGGAGGCGGCGAGCTCGCTGGCGCGGATGTTCGCGTCGATGCAGAGGCCGCTCGAGCGCGCCTTCGTCACCTACCTCATCGCGCGCTACCCCGACGCGGAGGAGCTGGCGGCGCTGATGCCGGCGGACCTCGAGCCGTGGACGCGGGTGATGGAGTCGTTCGCCGCGGCCGCGCCGGCCTACGCGGCGATCCTCGCCGCGGCCCGCAGCCAGCTCGACGGCCGTGAACCAGCGGTGCTGCAGCTCCAGGTCCGCCTGGCGCTGGCGCAGTCGGACCTCGCGCTGGCGCTGCACTACGCGCGGCTGCTGCGCCAGCTCGCGCCGCACGAGGCGCAGAGCCACCTGCTGGTCGCGCGGGCGCTCGAGGCGCTCGGGCCGAACCGCGAGTCCGAGCTGCAGGAGGGCCTGAGCGACGCGATCGAGCGCCGGCTGATCGCCGATCCCGCGGAGGTCGCCCTGCTCGAGGAGGCCCTGGTCGGCTCGTTGGTCCGCGCGGGCCAGCCCGAGGACCTCACGCGCGCGCGCGAGATCCTGCCGCGCCTGCTCGCTCGGCCAGGTGACCGCTCGGCGCTGCAGCGCCGCTACGCGCTGCAGCAGGCGCTCGATCAGGCTGGCGCCGCAAGCACGTCGTCCTAGGAGCGGCACCGCTACTGCGTGAGCTGTCCTGCTCGACCGCTCGACGTTCGCAGCGGCGACAAGCGGGGCCTCGGGCGATGCGCCCGCTCGAGAGCATTCGGGCCCCGCGTGGTCGCAGATCGATACGTGGCGGTGTCGGCGCTAGAGCTTGAGGGTGGCGCTGCGGGTGGTCGGTCGGGTCGCGCGCGGGAAGCGAGCCGCCCGGACCTGACGGACGACGCAGAGACCAAAAGAGGTCCCGGCCTGCGCGCCCTCGGCGGAGACGCGGTCGACGCTGCCGTCCGGGCGGACGCTGATCCGCACGCGGATCGACATCCCGGGCATGCCGGTGCACTTGGAGCGGAGCGAGGCCTCGATCTCGTCGACGATGCGGCGAAATTGGGCCTCGGTCAGGCCGGGCTTCCGCGGCTCGTCGGCGGGCTCATCGGGCTCGGTCAGAGCAGGGGGGGGCGGCGGCGGGGTCGGCGGGGTCGGCGGGATCGGCGAGGGCAAGGGCTCAGGCGTCTTACCAGGGGGCGGGTCGTCCTCAGGCACGACGAGGATCTGCTCGGAGACCGGCTCCTGCCGCAGCAGCAGGGCGACGAGGAGCCCGCCCGCGACGGCGGCCGCGAGCGCGACGGCGGCCGTCCGGACCCGACTCCAGGGCGAGCTGACGGGCCGACGTCTGGGCCGGAGGCGCGGGAGATCGATGAGCCCGGTCGAGCTGGCGCCGGTGAGGAGCACCTGCACCTCGCGGATCGCCGTGGCGAAGGCGTCGACGCTGAGGTACCGGGTCTCCGGATCCTTCTCGAGCGCGCGCAGGACCACGACCTCGAGCTGCGGCGGGATCTGGGCGTCCGGGGCCCGCTGACGGGGCGCTTCGGGGGCTTCGGTGATGTGGGCCGAGAGCACCTCCATGTAGTTTCCGGACGCGGAGGTGAAGGGAAGGCTGCCCGTGAGCATCCGGTAGAGGACGACGCCGAGCGCGTAGATGTCGACCCGCGCGTCGGCCTTCTTCCCGCGGGCGATCTCCGGCGCGATGTACTCCGGGGTGCCGATGACCCCGCCCTCGATCGTCAGCGAGTCGCCCGTGAGCTTCAGGCGCTCGTCCGTGATCTTGGCGATCCCGAAGTCGAGCACCTTGACGAAGTCGTCGCCGGCCGGGCGCTTCACGAGGAAGCAGTTCTCCGGCTTCATGTCGCGGTGGACGACCCCCTTCGCGTGGGCCGCCGAGAGCCCCGCCGCGATCTGCAGCGCGAGCTCCGTGGCGCGGAGCCAGGGCAGCCGCCCTTCGCGCTGCAGCAGGGAGGCGAGGTCCTCGCCCTCGAGCAGCTCCATCACCAGGAAGGCCTGCCCGCGCGGCGTGTAGCCGAAGTCCGTGATGTCGACGACGTGGTCGTGGCGCACGACGGAGGCCATCCGGGCCTCCTGGAGGAAGCGCTGCACGTCGCCGGGGTTGCGGCTGTACTCGGGGCTCAGCACCTTGACCGCGACCCGCTTCCCGATCACGACGTGCTCCGCGAGGTACACCGCCCCCATCCCGCCCTGGCCGAGCAGGTCGAGCAGCCGGTAGCGGTCGCTGAGGACCATCCCGATCAGGCGCCGCGGTTCGACCACGAGGGGGCCCGGCGCGCGCTGGGTGGCGATCAGCGCCTCGTCGTCGTCCTCCTCGACCTCGACCTCAGGATCGAGCGTGGTCGTCACGCGGCGAGCATAGCGCGATCGGCCGCGCCGCGAGTGCGCGCGCCCTCTCGGTCCGGAGGGCGACCGCGCCCGCCGGGCGGGCGATCGCGCGCGGGTGAATCAATGGGACATAAATTAAGAGACATGTCGATAAGGGCATGTCATCAATGAGGCCGGGATCGCCGCGCGTGCAGCGGCGCCTCCGCTCCGCCCGGCGTTAGAAGCGCAAGGCGAGGCCGAGGCCGACGAGGCCGGGGCCCGGCGTGAGGCCGGCGCGGTGGCTCCGTCCGCGCCGCACCCCGACCGCGAGGAGCGCGATCCCGGTGATGAGGGCCGCGCCCGCGAGGGCCGCCCCCGCGACGGCGGCGCCGTTGCCGATGCGACCGCGCCGCACGAGCGCGGCGAGCTCGGGATCGTTCTCGGAGAGCGGCTCGCCGGCGGCGATCGCCGCGCTCGTCAGGGCCTCGCCGTCGCGCTCGGCGGCCGCGCCGACCCCGAGCCCAGCCCCCGTGGCGACCAGCAAGAGGCCGCTGGCCCCGAGCGTCACCGCGCCGGCGATCACCAGCGGTCGCGCCGCGGGGCGCGAGGGCTGGTCCGGGGCCGGAGCCGTCGGGCTCGGCGTCGCGG
>CAZMML010000642.1:0-3223 GCA_964567335.1 uncultured Nannocystis sp.
GGGGGGCGGCGCCCCACGCCGGGCTGCCGCCGGAGGCGATCGGCTACATCAACGCCCACGGGACCTCGACCGCGGCGGACGCGATCGAGACCGCGGCGATCCGGGCGGTGTTCGGGGCGCACGCCGACCGCCTGGCGGTGTCGTCGACGAAGTCGATGCACGGGCACCTGCTCGGCGCGACCGGCGGCGTCGAGGCGGCGATCTGCGCGCTCGCGCTGCAGCGCGGGGTGCTGCCGCCGACGATCAACCTCGACGACCCCGATCCGGAGTGCGACCTCGACTACGTGCCGAAGGTGGCGCGCGAGCAAGGGGTCGAGGCGGCGCTCTCGAACAGCTTCGGCTTCGGCGGGACGAACGCCTGCCTGGTGCTGCGGAGGGTGCGATGAGCGCGCGCGTCCACGTCGGCAGCGACCACGCGGGCATCGAGCTCCGGCGGGAGCTGATCGCCGAGCTGGTCGCGCAGGGCCACACGCTGGCGAGCGAGCACGGGCCCGCGTCCGCGGGCGAGTCGGTCGACTACCCCGACGTGGCGGCGGCGGTGAGCGCACGGGTCCTCGCGGACCCGGGCTCGCTCGGGCTGCTGGTCTGCGGGACAGGCCAGGGGATGGCGATCGCGGCGAACAAGCGCCCGGGGATCCGGGCGGCGGTGGTCCTCGATCCAGTCAGCGCGGCGATGGCCCGCGAGCACAACGACGCCAACGTGCTCTGCCTCGGCGCCCGCGTCGCGGGGGTCGAGCTGGCGAAGGCGCTGCTGCGGGCCTTCCTCGCCGCGAGCTTCGCGGGCGGGCGCCACGCGCGGCGGGTGGCGAAGCTCGAAGGGCCACCGGGGTGACGGGTGCTCTGCCCGGTGTGCCGCAGCGGGAACATCAAGGTCCTCGACTCCCGGGATAGTCGAGACGGCGGGGCGATCCGGCGCCGGCGCGCGTGCGTCGACTGCGGCCACCGATTCACGACCTACGAGCGGATCGAGGCGACCTTGCCGGTGGTCCTCGGCCGCGACGGGGTGCGGCGGGCCTGGGACCGCGGCAAGCTGCTCGGCAGCCTGCAGCTGGCGTGTCGACGTCGGCCGGTCGACGACGAGCAGCTCGAGGCGCTGCTCGCCGCGGTGGAGCAGTGGGCGGCGACCCGCGGGGAGAAGGAGATCCGCGCCGAGGAGCTCGGCGACCGCGTGCTGCGCCAGCTCCGGCCGCTCGACGCGGTCGCGTACGTGCGCTTCGCGGCGGCGTACCAGCTCTTCGACTCGGTCGACGACTTCATCCACCTGCTGCGGGAGCTCGACAAGTCGATCCACGTCAGCCCCGAGGGCCAGCGCAAGCTCTTCGAGATCGACGCCCGCGGGCAGATCCAGGTCCTCGGAGAACCTGACCCGCAGGACAGGAACTCAGGGCCCGCCGAGGAGGGGCCTTGAGCTCGCCCGAGGACCTGCTCCCGGGCGCGGCGGAGGGTTCGGAGGCGGCGATCGCGGCGGCGCTGGCCTCGACGCCCCGCGCGGGCGAGGACGCGGACGAGCGCGACGCCCGGCTGATGGGCGCGGCGCTCCGGCTCGCGCGGGCGGGGACCGGCGCGACCTACCCGAACCCCTGCGTCGGCGCGGTGGTCGTGGCGGCGGGGCAGGTGGTCGGCGCGGGGCACAGCGCGGCGACCGGGGGGCCGCACGCGGAGGTGCGCGCGCTGCAGATGGCGGGGGCGCGGGCCCGCGGGGCGTGCGTGTACGTGACGCTCGAGCCCTGCGCGCACCACGGGCGCACGCCGCCCTGCACCGACGCGCTGCTGGCGGCGGGGGTGGCGGAGGTGGCGGTCGGGACCCTGGATCCGGCGAGCCACGCCGGGGGGCGCGGGCTCTCGCTGCTGCGCGCGGCGGGGGTGCGGGTGCGCGAGGGCGTGCTCGCGAGCGCGAGCGCGGGGGTCCACGAGCACTATCTGCACCACGAGGCGACGCGCCGGCCCTTCGTGACGCTGAAGTCGGCGACCTCGCTCGACGGTCGGATCGCGGCTGTCTCGGGGGACAGTAAATGGATCACCGGCGAGCCGGCGCGGCGGGTCGGGCACTGGCTGCGGGCCCGCCACCACGCGATCGCGATCGGGGTCGAGACGCTGCTGCGCGACGATCCCGAGCTGACGGTGCGCCTGGTCCGGGGGGTCGACCCGGTGCCGGTCATCTTCGACAGCGCGCTGCGCTCGGCGCGGGCCGGTCGCCTGAAGGCGCTGCGGCCCGGGACCCTGGTGGTGCACCGCGAGGGGGCGGACGCGGCGGGGGTGCGCGCGCTGGAGGAGCTCGGGGTCCGCTGCGTCGCGGTCGCGGTCGACGCGTCGGGGCGGGTCGCGCTCGACGCGGCGCTGGGGGCGCTGGGGGCGCTGCCCCTGCGCTCCCTGCTGGTGGAAGGCGGGGGACAGCTGGTGGGGAGCTTCGCGGCGGCGTCGGCGTGGCAGCGCTGGTACTGGTTCCACGCGCCGCTGGTGCTCGGCGAGGGGCGCGCGGCGCTGGCGGGGCTGGCGCCCGCGCAGGTCGCCGCGGCGCCGCGGCTGCGGCCGCTGCTGCGCGAGGCGCTCGGCGAGGACGCGCTGACGATCCTCGGGCCCGTGCGCTGAGTGAGGTCGCGGCGGAGAAGCTCACGGGGGATCGGCGGCGGGTCCGGCGGCGCGAGGGGCGGATCTGTGCCATAAGTGGGGCATGTTCACGGGCCTGGTCCGCGCGCTCGGGACGATCGAGCGCATCCACGCGGGGGGGCAGTCCAGGGTGCTCACGATCGCGGCGGAGCTCCCGGAGGCCGATCGCTCGCTGGGCGCGAGCGTGGCGGTGGCGGGCGTGTGCCTGACGATCACCGCCGCGACGGCCCGGAGCTTCACCGTCGAGGCGGCGTTCGAGACGCTCGCGGTGACGACGCTGGGCGCGCGGAAGGTCGGCGACGCGGTCAACCTCGAGCCGGCGCTGCGGATCGGCGACGCGCTCGGCGGACACCTGGTGTCCGGGCACGTCGACGGGGTGGCGCGGGTGCGGAGCGCGGAGCGCCGCGGGGACGCGCGCAGGGTCTGCTTCGACGCGCCGGCCGAGCTGCTGCCCTTCATCGCGGTCAAGGGCAGCGTGTGCGTCGACGGGGTGAGCCTGACGGTGAACGAGGCCGACGGGCGCGGCTTCGCGGTCGGGCTGATCCCGCACACGCTGGCGGTGACGACGCTCGGGGCGCTGGCGCCGGGCGACGCGGTGAACCTCGAGGTCGACCTG
>CAZMML010000643.1:0-3221 GCA_964567335.1 uncultured Nannocystis sp.
GCGGTTTCAGGGCAGGCACGGGCGCGGAGCTTGGCTCAGGGGGAGGCGACGATCAAGCGGGGAGGGTCCGGAGCGGGCAGGCGAAAGAGACATGTACTGAGGAGCAGTCTTCCCCGGCTCAGCGCTGGGCGCGCTGGGGCGCGTCGGGGCCGGGGAAGGTGCTGCCGAAGAGGCGCACGAGCTCGCCGGGCATGCGCCCGGTGAGCTTGAAGGCGAGCATCTTCATGTCGCCGAGGAAGGACCACAGGGGGTAGCGGAAGCTGGCGGGTCGGTTGCGCTCGATGAAGAAGTGGCCGATCCAGGCGGGGCCGTAGCCGACGAGGAGGGCGAGCGGGAGGAGCGCCCAGCGGCCGTGGAGCGCGAGGTAGCCGAGGAGGAGGTAGGCGCTGCCGGTGCCGAGGTAGTGGAGGCCCCGGTTGACGGGGTGGCGGTGCTCGCCGAGGTAGAAGGGCCAGAACTCGGCGAAGCTGCGGGGCGCGCTCATGGGTTGACGATACGTCGGGGGGGCGGGGGCAGATCGCAGGCGGCGCCGCGGGCGCGTGTGGGGTCGCTCAACCAGACTCGGGCCCGGCAAAGGGCGAGCGGACGCGTCCGCAGCGCACCTGGGTGAGAAAAGTACGGTCTGCTTCCAGAAAATCGTCGAGCGGTAGATCGGCGACCTCGACCTCGTGGATCGCGCCGGCAGCGGGCTGCAGAAGGTCCCGCCAGCAGGGTCGCGCGGGGCCGCCCGCAAGGGCCGAGGCGTCGACGTGGTAGATGAGCAGGAGGACCTCGGGTCCTGGCGGCGGGTAGACGTGGTGCAGGACCTCGACGATCGGACCGACCCGGAGGAGCTCGGCGGCTGGACCCCATTCCTCGCGGAGCTCGCGCCGGAGGGCGTCTGCGGGGGCCTCGCCGGGCTCGACCTTGCCGCCCGGGAGTTCGAGTCGGCCGGCGCCGTGGACGGCGGGGGGGCGCCGCTGGACGAGGAGGCGGGGCGGGGCGGGCCAGACGAGGCCTGCAGCGACGATCAGGCGCCCGGGGGCGGAGCTCATGCGGCAGTGGTAGCGCACCCTGGACGCTCGGAAAAGCAGCGCCTATTCTCGCCCCCACCGATGCGTCTTTATTCAAGTAAGATCTCGACGATCGTCGAAGCTGTACACCGGAACCTGGTCGACGCTGGCGACCTGGAGGTCAGCGATCGAGAAGAGTTCAAGCGCGATGTCGAGTCGATCCTCAAGGAGTACCGGCGCAAGGACCGCGAGCTCACGGACCGCGCGAAGGACGAGCTCGAGCGGCGCAAGCTCCCCTACTCGGACCTGTACAAGGTCAAGCGCTCGCTCGCGGAGGATCAAGACTTCGGGATCGGAGAGGAGTCGGTGAACTGGATCGCCACCCAGCTCCTCGAGCTCTTCATGCAGAGCAGCTTCGTCACCGAGGTCTACGCGGAGGACACGGAGATCCGCAAGAAGCTGCGCGAGATCTTGCGCCGGCACATGCAGGCCGATGAGGACATCGACCGCGAGGTGCGCCGTCACCTCAAGCACCTGACCGAGAACACCAGCACCTTCGAGATCGAATACAAGCGGCAGCTCGATCTGATCAAAAGGAAGCACGGTCTCGACTAATGGCCCACATCCTGGTCTACGCCCAGCGCACGCCCCAGGGCATCCACCCCGCGAGCGCGTTGTCCCTGTGCCTCGCCCGTGACATCGGCAGCGAGCGCGGGGTGACGGTGACCGCGGTGTGCCCGGGCGACGGCGGCCGCGCCGACCAGTTCGTCATCGGCGCCGTCAGCCGCTTCGGAGCGGACCTGCTGACCTTCCTCGGGCCCTCGGGCCTGCGTCCGCTGCACGAGCGACTGCGGCCGCTCCTGGTGCTCTCCCCCTACACCGAGGAGGGGCTGGCGGCGGTCGAAGGCCTGGCGACAGGGGCGCCCGAGCCGCTCTGGCTGAACGACCCGGAGCTCGAGTGGGACCAGGTGGCGGCGATCTCGTCGATCGTCGCGGGGACGCTGCCCTGGTACGAGCTGCCCTCGATCATCGACGCGGAGTACGACAACGAGGCGAGCCTGGTCGACCTCCCGGAGTGGGTCGGACGGATCGACCAGCACAACGGGCGCGGGCCGCTGCGCTTCTTCTCCAGCGGCGAGATCGACGCGGCCGCGCGGGCGTCGCTGGCCTCGCTCGGGGCGAAGCAGGTCGGCTCCGAGTACCTCGAGCAGCACACGGCGGGGACGCTGCTCTGGCTCGGGGCCCGCGGGGCGCTGCCCGAGGTGCTGGCCGCCCGCGCCCCCGGGGCGCGGGTGATGCTGCTGCCCGGCGAGGGCGCGGCCATCGATCCGAGCTGGGCGCGGGTGGACTGGGTGCTCCCGGGGCCCTGGTCCGACGTGATCAAGCAGCTCCACAGCGACCTGTGGAAGCCGATCATCGCCTGACGGGGTGCGCGTGAGCGGCCAGGATGGACCTGTCCCGGCGGCCAGGCAAGCGCTGCAGGCGCTGCTCGCCGGATCCGCGGCGGTCGCGTCGGACGTCGGGGAGGCCTTCGTCGGCCCCGCGGCGCGCCTCGACGAGGCGGCGCTCGCCCGCGCGATCCGGGCCGGGGTCGTCGTGGCGGCGGTCCGTGATCCCGGCCCGAACCTGCTCCGCGCGCTGCGCGAGCGGCCGCCGGCGCTGCTGATCGTGACCGGGCCCGAGCTGCCCGCGGCGGTGCCGGCGCGGATCCTCGGACCCGCGGCGCGGGTGGTGGTCGGAGCCGGGGAGGAGGTGCTGGTGGCGGCGGACGCGGCGGCGCTGGCCGGCCTGCTCGCGGCGTTCGGGGCGCCGCCCGCGCTCGCGCTGTGCCCGACGCCGGCGTGGGCGCCGGAGTGGCTGGCGGCGCCGGAGCTCGCGGGGCGGCCGGTGGCGGGGACGGTCGCGGCGGAGGCGCTGCACGCGGGCTGGGCGAGCTGGGCCCAGGCGGCGGGGCCGCGTCAGGTCGTGGTGCCGCTCGGGGTGGAGTCGGCGCGGGTGGACGCGCCGCGCGACGCCTCGCTGGCGCGGGCCGCGGCCGCGCACGCGCTCGAGCGGCTGACGGGGCCGGTGTTCCCGGAGCCGGGGGTGATCGCGCGCCTCTGTGCGAAGGAGCAGGTCCCTGGCGACATGTCCGCAATGCCTCGTCTCGAGCTGGCGTGGCGACAAGCGCGGCGAGCGCTGCCCGGGTGGGCGGCGGAGCCGGGGATGGACGCGCCGCGCGCGGAGCTG
>CAZMML010000644.1:0-3219 GCA_964567335.1 uncultured Nannocystis sp.
AGGCCTCGTGGAGATAGCGGAGCGCCTCGTCGTCGGGCAGGTAGCCGAGCAGCAGGACGTAGTGCCCGCGGAGGAGCCACTCCAGCGCGCCGCGCCGCGCCGCGCCAGCGACGCCGAAGAGTTCGTCGCGGGTGATCCCCGGCGCCTCCCGCAGATCGCCGCAACTCGACACGAGCACGCCGGCCTGTCCCGGGGTGAGCTCACTCGGCGCGACCGAGGGCCAGTTGCCGGCGAAGGCCCGATCGAGCGCTCGGTCGAGGTTGGTCGTGAGGACGTAGTTCAGGGCTGGCGAGAGCTTGACCAACGCGTCCAGCGCGGCCGGCGTCGGCGCGTGCGCGTCGTCGACCCAGGGGCGAATACGCTGACGGAGGCGTCCGGGCCCCATCCGTTGCGCGAGGCGAGCGAACGCCTCCGAGACGCGGGGGATCGCCGCCATGACATGGGCCCTCTCGGGGTCCTTCAGCTCCCCGGCGATACGCTCGACGACCCCGCGCAGGCTCGCGGTTGCGAGCTTCGGACCCACGCAGGGCAACACCCGGCGAGAGACGAGGAGGTCGGCGATGTGGCCCAGCATCTTCCCTCGCGGGCAGTTTCGCACAGCGCCCGAAGCGCGCGCAACCACTCCTCCGACCGTGTGCCCGCCCCGGGCCTCTTCGATCACCTGCCGGGCGTCACCGGCCCCGCGCCAGCGCCGCGAGGTCGACCGGGTGGCCTGGCCCGTGGGGGGCCTCCGCGCGAGACACCCGCGGCTCCTCGATCGCCACCGGCCCCAGGCGCGCGCGCAGCTCCGGGTCCTTGTGCTCGCGGACGACGCGGAAGAGCCCGTTGTCGAAGGGCTCGCCGGGCGCCGGCGCGACGTGCTCGAGGCGCTCGCGCAGGCCCTCGCGCTCCATCATCAGGGCGCGGTGGTGGCAGAGCGGGTTGTTGCCCGGCCGGCCGAGCAGCGGCTCGCTCGACGCCGTGCAGCCGGCCATGCAGGGCTCGGCGTAGTAGCACGTGCGGCAGTAGCCCCACAGATCGTCGAGGGTCCGGCGGCGGACGTAGGCGAGCTGGTAGGTCTCGTCCCAGATCTCGCGGATCGAGCGCTCGCGCCAGTTCCCCCCGACGTTGAGCGGCCCGCCGAGGCTCGGGCAGCTCTTGATCCCGCCGTCCGCGTCGATGCCGAGCGTGTTCACGCCGGCGCCGCAGCCGCGCCAGTAGGTCCGCAGCGCCGCTCGCAGGCGGCGCTCGCTCGGCCCGAAGTAGCCGATGCTGTTGGCCGGCCAGAACTGGATCCCGAGCGCCTGGCAGCGGTCCGCGATCTTCTCCAGCACCTCGAACACCTCGAGCATCATGTAGGGCTGGAGGATCAGCTCCGGGTGGTCCGCCGCGTTGCCGTGCGCGACCGTCAGCTGCACCTGCCACGAGCGGATCCCCTCCGCCGCGAGCAGCTCGAGCAGCGGCAGCAGCTCGCCGAGCGTGCGCGGGTTGATCTGGCAGTTGCTCGACGTGACGAGGCCCGCCGCCCGCCCCCGTCGCAGCGCCGAGAAGGCGCGCTGCCAGCTCCCGGTCACCCCGCGCAGCGCGTCGTGCGTCGCCTCGAGGCCGTCGATCGAGAGCGCCAGGTGCGAGAGCCCGGCCTCGGCCATCGCCGCGATCCGCTCGTCGGTGAGGTTCAGGCCCCCGGTCGTCATCGTCGCCCGCATGCCCGCCTCGCGGATCGCCCGGATCACCAGGATGAAGTCGGAGCGCAGGTACGCCTCGCCGCCGATCAGCACCACCTCCCCGCAGCCGAGCTCCTTCAGCTCCGCGACGACCTGCAGGCACTCCTCGGTGGTCAGCTCGTCGGGCCGCCGCGCGCCGGCCCGCGGCCCGCAGGTCACGCACTTCTGGTCGCACGCGAGGGTCAGCTCCCAGATCGCCCAGGTCGGGCGGCCCACCGGCGCCCCCGCCTTGGCGAAGCGATCGCCGGGCCGCGGCAAGGACGTCACGACCGGCAGCCGACGGCGCGCCTCATCGAGCCGCATCGCTCACCCGCCCGTGCCCGTGCTCGTGCTCGTGCCCGTGCCCGTGCCCGTGCCCGTGCTCCCCGTCCCTGTCCCTGTCGCGTCCGTCCCCGTCCCCGTCGCGCCCGTCCCGGAGCTCTCGTCGGTCGTCGCGGAGGAGCTCGCCGCGTAGGCCGCCGACGCGGTCCCGGGCGGCTCGTCGGTGACGCCGCTGGTGGCGCCGCTCGACTCGGTGCCCGTGCCCGTGCCCGTACCCGTGCTCGTGCCCGTCTCCGTGGTCGTGAACCCCGACGCCGAGTAGATCGCGCCGGTCATCAGCGTCGTGCTGTCGTCGGGCTTGTCGCCGCCGCAGGACGCGGTCATCAGCCCGAGCACGAGGCCGAAGGCGCGGACGTACGTGCTCGTCCCGGGCAGGCGGAAGGTCGCGCCGCAGAAGGGGCACGCGTCCTCCTCGCCGCGGATCAGGCGAGCGCAGGTCGGGCAGTCGATGAGGTACGCCATGGCGGATGAGACTAACAGAGGGAGGGCGGGGGAGCGACGCGTCCCGCCGCTCGCGCCCGCGCCCAGCTCAGCACTTCCGCAGGATCTTGCGGCCGTAGCTGCGCAGCGCCGTCCGCACCTCGTCCTCGCTCGCCTCGCGCGAGACCTCGTCGGCCGGACCCTCCTCGCGGGCGCTCCAGCTCAGGTACCAAAGGACCGACCCGACCCGCGAGATCACCCACCCCTGGTCCGAATACCCGCCGCCGATCTTCTGCTCGCCGCGCCGCACCGCCGCGACCGCCTCCTCGATCTCCGCCGCGTCCATCGCCCCCTGCTTCGCCTGCGGCATCGCCACCAAGATAACCCGTCCGGCCGGCCGCCGACGCGCCTCCCGTCGCTCAGGGCCCGGTCGCGACGCGCTCGCAGACGAACGCCCCCGGGCTCGGGTTACAGCGGATCTGGCGGTCCTCCGCGCGCAGCGGCCCGAAGCTGCCGATGACCCCGAGCAGCTCGACCTTGCACTCCGCGCCGGGCGCCGGCAGCGGCAGGTAGGCGAACATGTCCCCACGGACATCCACCGCGCGGCGCGTCCCGTCGTCGCAGCGCAGCTCGAGCGTCCCCTCTACGCGCGGCTGGAGCTGGACCGTGATCGCGTCGGCGCGGAGCGGCACCTGCTCGGGCATCGGGTGCGGGTGGCGCGGCGGGCTGGTCGCCGCGCAGAGCAGCAGCCCGAGCCCGCCCGTCGCCCCCGCCA
>CAZMML010000645.1:0-3218 GCA_964567335.1 uncultured Nannocystis sp.
CTCCGCGCCCGCGGGATCCCCGAGCGCCGGGTCCTCGGCCACGTCCTGCGCGCGGCGTGCGGGCCGATCGCGGCGCGGATCGGCGGGCGCCTGCCGCACCTGGTGCTCGGCAGCGTGGTGATCGAGCAGCTCTTCAACGTCCCGGGGGTCGGGGCGCTGCTGGTGTCGGCGGTGCGCAGCGCCGATGTCGCGCTGGTCCAGGCGATCGCGGTGGCGGCGGCCGTGGTGACGATCGTCGGCGCGGCGCTCTGCGACGGGCTCGTGTGGCTCCTCGATCCCCGCGTGCGGGCGCGAGGTGCGGCGTGAGCCTCTCGCGCGCCGGCCGGGTCGCGCTCGCGGGTCTGGGGGTCTTCGCACTCCTGGCCTTCGGGGCAGGCGTGGGGCTGTGGGCGCAGGCGTGGGAGATCGCGGTCGGGCCGCCCTACATGGCTCCGGGGACGGACGCGTGGCTGGGCACGGACGCGCTCGGCCACGACCTCTGGGCGCAGGCGGTGCAGGGCGCGCGGGTGTCGCTGCTCGCGGGCGCGGGCGGAGCGGCGGGGGCGGTCGCGCTCGGGGGGCTGCTCGGGGCGCTGGCGGGCCTGGGCGGGCGGTGGACGGATCGGGCGCTCGGGGCGCTGACGGACGCGGTCTCGGCGGTGCCGCCGGTGGTGTCGCTGATGGCGGTGGGGCTGGCGCTCGGGCCGGGGATCTCGACGGTCGCGCTCGCGGTGGCGGCGACGCAGTGGCCGCTGGTCTTCCGCGCCGCGCGGGCGGAGGCGCAGCGGGTGCGGGCGGCCGACTACTATCGTGCGGCGGAGGCGATGGGGGCCGGGCCGCTGCATCAGATCCGCTGGCACGTGGCGCCCGCGTTGCTCCCGGTGCTGCTGAGCGCGCTGGTCGTCCTCTTCGCGTACGCGGTCAAGGTGGAGGCGCTGCTCTCGTACCTCGGGGCCGGCGCGCAGGACGTGCCGAGCTGGGGGAAGCTGCTGGCGCACAGCGGCAGCGAGCTGGCGCGCGGCGTGTGGTGGCCGACGCTGGCGGCGTCGCTGCCGCTGGCGGCGCTCGTGGTGTGCGCGCAGGTCCTCGCGGACGCGCTCTCGGTGCGCGAGCCCTGAGCGGCGTCAGAAGGTGCCGGCGAGCTCCTTCATGGCGAGCCAGTCGGCGAGGAAGGCGTCGTAGAGGGCGGGGTCGTCGAGCTTGAGGAGGGTCTCGTCGTTGTCGCGGAGGGCGGGGCCGGTGTAGTTGTGCGAGCCGGTCCAGAGGAGGCGCGCGCCGGGGGTGCCGGAGTAGGTGGCGTCGATGAGGAGGTACTTGGAGTGGAGGCCCTCGTCGGTGGGGCCCTCGGGGTAGAGGGTGAGGTCGACGCCGGCGGCCTCGAGGGTGGCGACGACCTCGTCGCCGGGGTACTGGGCGTCGTCGACGACGATGACGGCGACCTCGCAGCCGGCGGCGCGGAGGTCGGCGAGGCCGTCGGCGACGGCGAGGCGGGCGTCGGTGAAGAAGGCCATGGCGACGTGGACCTGCGCGCCGGGGTCGCAGGTGACGTTGCCCAGGACGCTGACGATCGTGTCGCCGGCGGCGCGCGGGAAGAAGTAGACGCGGGCGCCGGTGTCGCCGTCGACGTAGTGGTAGTAGTCGCTCGACGCGACCTGGGCGCGGAGGTCGTTCCAGTAGGTCAGGTACGCGGCGTGGAGGGCCGCGTCGTCGCGGATCACGACCATGTTGTTGTGCTTGTGGAGCTGCGGGTTCGTCATGTTGGCCGAGGACTGGGCGACGACGTCGCGGGAGCCGTCGGCGAGCTCGGAGAAGAGGAAGAACTTGTTGTGGTTGATGCCGGAGCCGATGCAGGCGCCGCTGCCGGCGAGCTCGTCGCAGAGGAGCACGCGCTCCTCGCCGAGGCCCTGCTTGAGCAGGGCGACGGCGTCCCAGTCGACGCCCATGTCGTCCTGGTTCTCGCGGTCGAGGACGATCTGGACGTCGACGCCGGCCTCGTGCGCGGCGACGAAGCGGGCGGCGATGTCGGTGCGGCTCCAATGGTAGAGGGCGACGCGGAGCGTCGAGCCAGGGACGGCGAGGTCGACGAGCTCGCCGATCGCGTCCTCGATCGTGAGGTCGGGGGCGCCGCCCGCGAGCGGGCGCGAGAAGAAGACCTGCTTCTGCGGCGGGGCGGGGACGTCGCCGGTCGAGCTGGAGGCGCTCGAGGTCGAGGTGGTCGCGGGGTCGCCGGTCGAGGCGTCGGAGGCGGCGCCGGTCGAGGTCGTGGGCGGGCCGGCGGTCGTCGGGTCCGCGCCGGTGGTGGTGCCATCGGAGCTCGAGGCGAGGGGGGTGGTGGTGCCGGTCGAGCCGGATCCGCCGGTGCTAGAGGACGAGGCGCTCGCGCCGGCCGTCGCTGCGGACGAGTCGCGGAAGCAAGCCGGGAGGAGCAGGAGGAGGACGAGCGCGGTTCGGAGCACGGCGGGCCCCTTGTACCGCGGCGGGTCGCGCGGTCAAGCCGCGGTCAGGGGCGTGTCGAGGAGGTCCATCGGCTCGTCCGCTCCGCCGCGAGAGAAATCGCCATGTCCGCGGTTGTGACGCGAGGGCTGAGTGATAGCCTGGACGCATGTCGATCGATTGGGCGGGCGCGGTCGAGATCGCCGTCGCCCTGGCGCGGCAGCGCCTGGGCCTCTTCGTCGGGGCCGGGATCTCCGCGCGCCTGGGCTTTCCTGGCTGGTGGACGCTGGTCGCGGAGCTCTTCGAGGCGACCGGCGGTCCCGCCGCGCGGGCGACCTTCGAGACCGGCGGCGGGGACCTCTTGCTGCGGGTCGACCAGATCCTGGCGAGCCACGCGCAGACCGTCGCGGACGTGCTGCGCACGCGCTTTGCGATCGGGCCGGCGCAGCGGGCCGCGATCGCCGAGGACCCCGTGTACCGCTTCATCGTCCGCGCGGGCTTCCCGATCGTCGTCACGACCAACTACGACCGCTCCATCGAGGTCGCCTTCGAGATCCACGGCAAGCAGGCGCGGACGGTCGACTGGTCAGACGGCGTCGCGGTGAGCGCCGCGCTGCACGAGCACGGCGATCCGCAGGCGCCCTTCGTGCTGCACCTGCACGGCGTCGACACCGAGGCCGAGCGGATCGTGCTAGCGGAGCGGGCGTACCGCCGCCGCTACTTCACCGACCGCAGCGAGCGGGCGCGCCTCGACCTCGCGCTCGCGCGGAGCTGGCTCTTCATGGGCTTCTCCTTCGACGACGCCG
>CAZMML010000646.1:0-3208 GCA_964567335.1 uncultured Nannocystis sp.
GCGGTGAGGTTGTCGAGCGGCGTGTCGTCGTAGTCCCACTGCGAGCCGAGGAAGACGGCGTAGAAGCCGCCCGAGACCTCGAGGCCGCGGAGCGTGACGCCGGTGGTCTCGGCGTCGATCTCGACGCAGAGCACCGGGGCGTCCTCGTCGATCGAGACCGGGCAGGCGATGTGCGCCTGCTCGCCGGGCGCCGACTGCAGGGTCAAGCCGCTGTGGCGGATCCGCACCGCCTCCTCGTAGGTGCCGGCGTGGAGCAGGATCACGGCGCCGGCGCCGGCGACGTTGTCGAGGACGTGCTGGATCGTGCGGTAGGGGGCGGCGGCGGAGCCGTCGCCGCTGGCGTCGTCGCCGCTCGGGGCGACGTGGATCCCGTCGACCGCGCCGGCCGGGGGCGCGGGCGGCTCCTCCGGGGGCACGTCGCCCGGCCCGCCGGTGGTCGGCGGGTCGCTGGTCGCGTCGCCGGTGGTGCCGACCTGGGTCGTCGAGGCGCTGAGATCGCCGGTCGCGCTGTCGTCGCCGCCGAGGAGGATCGTGCAACCTGGCGCCGCGGCGAGGGCGAGCGCGAGGGGGAGCAGGAGGGTCTTGGAGCTTTCGCGGGTCATGGTCGGCGTGGGAGTGAGCCGGACCTGCCCTCGAGATCCTTACTTCCGGGTAACGTCCGCGGCGCCGCGCTCCGCGAGCCAGGAGTCGATCGCGCGAGCGGCCTCGTCGTCCGCGAGCTGGCGGGCCTCCTCGGCGAGCGCGCGGGCGCGGACGCGCTCGTCGCCGCGGTCCCATAGCGCGCGCGCGAGGGCGAAGCGGACGCGGGCGGGCGCGCTCGCCTCCGGGAGCGCGCGCGAGAGCGCGAGCGCGGCCGAGGCTGGGTCGCCGTCGGCGAGGAGGGCCTCGCCGAGCTCGAGCCAGGTGCCAGCGTCGGCCCCCGCGTCGCGGAGGGCGGCGAGCGCCTCGAGGTGGAGGGTCTTCGCCGCGTCCACCTGCCCGCGGGCGCGGGCGAGGTCGCCGAGCTCGAGCCGCGCGCGGGCCGTCTCGAGGTGGGCCGAGCCGTGGGCGCGCTCGGCGATCGCCAGGGCCCGGGCGTAGAGCGGCTGGGCCTCGTCGAGCCTCCCGGCCTTGCGGAGCGCCCGACCGGCGCAGGTCAGCGGCCAGATCAAGCGCGCGTGCTCGCCGTAGGCGCGCTCCCAGATCGAGAGGGCGCGGAGGTCGTCGCGCAGCGCCGCGTCGAGGTCGCCGCGGGCCTCGAGGGCCTGGGCGCGGGCGAGGAGCCGCCGCGCCGTGTCCGGGTGATCGGGGCCGAGGCTGACCTCGGCGACCGCGAGGGCGCGCTCGTGGTGCTCCAGCGCCGCGTCGGGGAGGCCGCGCTCGAGCTCGGCGTCGCCGAGCAGCTCGTGGATCGCCGCGAGCGAGGGGTGCTCCGGCCCGAGGCGGCGCGTCTCGAGCGTGAGGGCGGCCTCGAGGTGGGCCGCGGCCTCGTCCGGGCGACCCCGGGCGAGCGCCGCGCGGCTGCGGTGCTGCAGCAGCGACGCGCGGAGGTCGAGCGCGCCCTCGCCGAGGCCGTCGGCGATGGCCTCGGCGAGCCGCGACCACAGGGCGTCGAGCTCGGGCGGACGCGGCGGGCCGCCGGTCACGTGGACCAGGTGGACCGCCGCCTCGGCGCGCAGGCTGGTGAGCCCGGCGGACTCGGCGATGAGGAAGGCCGCCTCGAGGTCCTCGGCGGCGCGGGCACCCTCGCCGGTGTACTCCTGCAAGAGGCCGAGGCGGAGCCTGGCAGCGGCCGCGAGCCGGCGCAGCCCGAGGTCCTGGGCCTGCTGCAGCGCCGCGCGCACGGGGATCAGGGCGCGCTCGTACTGGCCGGCGCGCTCCTGGGCGCGCCCCAGCGCGAGGCGCTGCTCGATCGCCGGCGCGGCGGCGGCGGACTCCGGGGCGAGCTCGTGCGCGTCGGTGTCGTGGAGCACCCGCGGATCGAGGCAGGCGCGGGCGTCGGCGAGTTCGGCCGTGGCGGCGACCGCTCGCTCGACGGTCCCCGGGTCGGCGGCGCGGAGCGCCTCGATCCACGCCGCGAGGTCGCCGCGCAGGCGCAGCACGCAGCGAGCGGCGGGCGCCTGGACGTCGTGGGCGCAGGTCTGGCGGCGCGCGGCGGACCAGGCGTCGGCGCGCAGATCGAGCAAGCGGGCGGTGCGCTCGAACGAGTCGCGGGCGAAGGGGAGGTCGGTCGCGACGAAGGCGCGCTCGATCGCCGCGCGGGGCTCGGGGCCCCACAGCGCAGCGGCCTCGGCGCTCGCGTCGTCCATGCACGCGGCGGCCGGGTCGGTGCGGCCGAGGAGCAGCGCCCAGGCCAGCGAGGTCGCGGCGACCGAGGCGAGCGCGACGAGCCACCAGGTGCGGCGCGGCCGCGGGAGCGCGGCGTCCAGGGCGGCGAGGAGCGCCGCCATGCTCGGGTGTCGCGCGGCTGGATCGCGCGAGAGCCCGCGCCGGAGCGCCCGCCGGAGCGGGGCCGGCAGCTTCGCCTCGCCGGGCGTCGCGGGCAGGTCGCCGCGGAGCGTGCGGGCGACCTCCTCGGCGAGGGTCTCGCCGGCGAAGGGACGGCGCCCGAGCAGCCCCTCGTAGAGGGCGACGCAGAAGCTGAACTGGTCGGAGCGAGGGTCGCTCGGCTGCCCCTCGTACTGCTCGGGCGGGACGTAGCCGGGGGTCCCGCCGGGGGCCGCGGTGAGGGGACCGGGCTCGGTCGGCCGCTGCGCGAGCCCGAAGTCGAGGACCCGCACGCGGCCGTCGTCGCCGACGAGGACGTTGTCGGGCTTGAAGTCGCGGTGGACGATCCCCGCCGCGTGGGCGGCCGCGAGGCCGTGCCCCGCCTGGACGAACATGGCGACGATCTCGGGCCAGCGCCGCGGCTCGCGCAGCCATACCCGCAAGGTCGGGCCGCGCACGAACTCCATCGCCAGGAAGACGCGCTCGTCGGCCTCACCGACCTCGTACACGTGGACGACGTGAGGGTGCGCGAGGCGGGCGAGCGCCTGGGCCTCGGCGAGCAGGGCGGCGCGCGCCCGCGGGTCGCCCTCGTGCTGGCGCACGAACTTGATCGCGACCTTGCGGTCGAGCTCCTCGTCGTAGGCGGAGAGGACGACGCCCATGCCGCCGTGGCCGATCAGGTCGAGCAGGGTGTAGCGCCCGAGGCGGCGCTGCAGACCGAGGCCCGCGAGGTCGCCAGCGT
>CAZMML010000647.1:0-3208 GCA_964567335.1 uncultured Nannocystis sp.
CAGCAGCACCGAGGGCGTCGCCGCGGGGTCGTGGACGCGGAGCAGGAAGTAGCCCACGCCCGCGTCTCCGAGCATCAGCGTCGGGCTCGGGCCGAGCGAGGGCAGCCCCGAGGGCCACGCGGTCGCGTCGCCCTGGGCGGCGATCATGCGGGTCGCCAGCTCGGCGGCCTCGGCGCGGAGCGCCGGCTCGCCGAGCGTCTGCGCCGCGGCCACGAAGACCTCGACCAGCCCCGCCGCGCCGTGGCAGGGGGTCGCGTCGGCGCGGAGGGTCCAGTCGCGCGCGAGCGCCTGACGGGTCGAGCGGAGGCACGCCTCGATCTCCGGCAGCAGCTCGCCGCGCCGCTCCGGCAGCAGCTCGAGCGCGCGAAGGCGGGCGAGGGCGATCCCCGGCGAGCCGTGGCACCACGTCACGCCGTAGGCCCGCGCCGCGGGCTCGCGCGGGTCGGGGCAGACCCAGTCGCGCAGGTCGGGCCAGTTGTCCTGCTCCGCCCCGAACCAGCGCCGCTCGTAGGCGAAGGCCAGCATCCCCGCGTCGCACAGGTCGCGGCGCCCCGCCGCGGCGCCGAGCTCGATCAGCGCCGCCCCGGCCCCCGAGTTGCCGTGCGAGAGGCCGCAGAGCGGGTAGGCTCCGCAGTGCGAGCCGAGCATGTCGCTCGTCGACCACGACCACGCGTCCGGCTCGCGGATCGCCCGCCCGCACAGCTCGACGCCGAGGCCCAGCGCCGCGCTCAGGAGCGCGTCGCGCTGCGCCTCCGTCCGCGCCAGCCGCCGCGTCGCCAGCAGCCCGAGCGCCGCGCCGGCCAGGCCGGCGACGACGTCGCAGGCCCGCGGGCGCTCGTCCGGGCGCGCGCACGCCAGCGCCAGCGCGACCCCGCGGTCGACCCACGCCTCGCGGCCGAGCAGCGCCCCGAGCCGCGCGCACGCCCACGCGAGGCCGAGCTCGCCGCTGTAGAGGCCGAGCGTCGGCGACGCCTCGGGCCCGGGCGCCGCCTCGCGCGCCAGCGTGAGCGCCCCCGCCGCCGCGGCGCGCGCCGCCGGGTCGCCGGTCAGCGCGTGGAGCTGGCCGAGGAAGAGCGCCACCCCGGATGTCCCTGAGTACAGGTCGGTGCCGAGCGCCGTGACCGTCGGGGTGAGGGTCGGGGCGCCAGGCGGCATCTCGTCGGACGAGCGCCCGACCCAGTTGCAGCGGCCCTCGTGCCAGAAGGCGCGCGCGCACAGCTGCGAGCCGACGCGCGCGGCGGCGGCGAGGAAGGGCGTCGTCATCCGGTCCTCTCTTTCGCCCGCTCGCGGCGGGCCGCCCGCTCGCGGCGCTGCCGCGGCGCGATCAGGCGCGGGTAGTCGCTCGTCGCCCGCGCGCCGAGGTAGGGCCGGGCGGGGTCGAGGCCCTGGCGCCGGTAGGCCTCGGTGAGCGCGGCGAGCCGGCCCTCGCGGTCCGCGACCCCGCGCTGGAACGCCTCGAAGAGCGCCTGCGCGGCGACGCGGCAGCGGTGCTGCCCGAAGCTCTCGCCGGTGTCGGGGTCCTCCGCGAGGCCGAGGCCGGGCGCGAGCTCGCGGGCGAAGAGCGGCACCTCGGGGCGCAGCGCCGCGGCGTGGCGCGCGTGCAGCTCGGCGACCCGCGGCGCGAGGACCGTGTAGTCCCGCGGCGCGAAGTAGAGCACCGCCCCGTCCGGGCGCCGGTACGCCTCGGGGTCGCTGAGGAGCTTGAAGCGGAACGCGGTGCGGGTCGCGTTGAGGGTCCGGGTCAGGTCGGCGAGGAAGTCGATCGCCGCGCCGGCCGTGAGGTTCCAGTAGAGGCGGACCAGCCGCGGCCCCTCGTCATCCGGGTCGCTCTCGTTGCCGTCGCCGATCGCCATGTAGAAGCCGGGGCTGAGCTCGCGCAGCTCCTTGCCGACGCGGACGCGGCAGGGCCGCCCCGGCGCGACGATCCCCTCGCGCACGCGGAGCTGCGCCGGAGTCACCCACAGGTGGATCCACTCGCGGGCGACCTCCACGCGGCCGTCCTCGTCGACCTCGACGATCTTCCACCCGCGCTCCCACGTGCCGGTGCCGCAGTTGGCCTGCGAGAGCCGGTCGACGAAGGCCCGGACCGTGTAGTAGTCGCTCGGCCGGAAGCGGTGCCCCTGCGGGCCGCCGCGGGTGTACATCGTCGCGTAGAGGTCGCTGGCGAGGACCCGAACGAGCGGGTGGAGCTCGCCGCTGGGGCCGCGCTCGCCGCCCGGGTCTTGCGGCGCCGGGGCCGGGATCCCGGCCGAGAAGTCGCGCTCCGCCCCGAGCAGCGTGTAGGCGCGCTCCGAGCGGATCGTCAGGGCGTCGACGACGCGCCCCAGATCCGGCGAGATCGGGCTCGTCGTCACGGCGCACCTCCCGTCGGGATCCCGAGCAGCTCGACGCACGCGCCGCCGGGGTCGCGGAGCACGTTGTCGCTGAGCTGAAGGAGCATGACCGGCTGGTTGTGGAGGGACGTCGCCTGCACCCCCGCCTCGTAGGCCGACTGGATCAGGCGGGCGCCCGCGTAGCGGACCGCGCGGAGCAGCTGTTCGCGCGCGGCCGCCTCGTCGAGCTCGGACGCGTGGCGGTAGGCGAGCCAGAGGCCGCGGGCCGCCCGCTTCACCACCTTGAGCGGGAGGCGGGCCGCCTGCGCCATCTGCTCCGGGCGCAGGTCGGAGCCGATCGGCATCGAACGGACCCACGCGGCCAGGAGGTCGTGCAGCGCCCCGGCGAGGTCCCACGCCGAGTCGCCGCGCTGGACGAGCTCCCAGTCGACCAGCCGCACGTCCCAGCCCTCCCCCTCGGCCGGGCGCACCAGCACGTTGTCCGACTTGATGTCGTTGTGGATCACCGTGTCGCAGCGCCACAGCTTGCGCAGCGGATCGAGGTTGCGCCGCAGCTCGCCCTTGCTCTGGAGGATCTGCAGCGTCTGGAGGTTGCCCGGGCTGATCCGGCTCAGGATCTCGGGCCCCGGCTTGTGCACCCACAACACCCAGGGCTCGTGACGCCCGAGCCAGGCGAGCCGCGGATCGTCGGCGAGCGGGCCCGGCGCGCGGAAGGTCCGGTGGAACACCCCCAGCGCGCGGCCGAGGCCGCGCCCGAGCGCCTCGGCCGCCTCGACGCCTGTGACCGCGAGCCGCTCCCCGAAGGGCTGCACGCCCGCGAGGAGCTCGAGCGCGAGCACGCACTCCTCCCGGCGGTAGGCGGCGAGCCGCGGCAC
>CAZMML010000648.1:0-3206 GCA_964567335.1 uncultured Nannocystis sp.
CAACTTCGGGGTCCCCTACACGCGCAGCGTCGCGGGCGGAGAGGCGCGGCGGATCGGGTCCTCCAACCTCGACGCGCAGCGGCTGTCGCCGATCCGGATCGTGCAGCGCGGGGAGGTCGTGATCGTGGGGGTGCGCCTGTTCACGGGCGGGCTCGCGCCCTTCGTCTCATCCCCCTTGAGCGCGTGGACCGATCGAGTGGTGCCGGTCGAGGAGGCGTTCGGCGGAGGCGGGCTCGCGCTCGACCGGACGCTGCGCGAGGCGGCCGGCGACGACGCGGCGCAGGCGAGGGCGCTGGACGCGTTCTTCCTCGAGCGCCTCACGCTCACGCCCTCCGCGCGGCTCGTGCGCGCCGTGAAGTCGAGGATCGAGGAGGAGGGCGGGCAGTCGCGGATCGAGGCGCTGTGCGAGGTCGGGGGGACGTCGCCGCGCAACCTCGATCGCCTGTTCCGGCGGCACCTCGGCGTGGGTCCGAAGACGTTCTGCCGCGTCGTCCGCTTCCAGCGGGCGCTGGCGCGGCTGAGGCGCGCGCCGGGGTGCAGCCTGGCCGCGGTGGCGGCGGAGTGCGGCTACTACGATCAGCCGCACTTCGTCCGGGAGTTCCGACGCTTCACCGGCGCGGTGCCCAGCGAGAGGGTCGGCTTCTTCCCTGAAGACGCGCCGGTCGACTTCAGCCCGAACTATGTCCGATTCGTACAAGACGGGCCCCAGGAGTGAGGGCTACCCGTCGCGCATGAGCGCAAGGACGACACGACGAATCTTCTCGCGCGAGACCGAGGTCGAGATCGACATCCACGCCCCGCAGGACCGGATCTGGTCGCTGCTGACGGACGCGCGCGAGATCCCCCGGTGGACCTCCACGGTGGTGTCCATCGCAGGTGACATCGCCCCTGGCGGGACGCTGGAGCTGAGGTCAAGCCTGGATCCCAAGCGGACCTTCAAGCTGTCCGTTCGCACGTTCGAGCCGCCGACGCGGCTCGTGTGGGGCGACGCGATGGGCCGGCGGACCTACACCTTGCAGGAGAAGGGGGCCGGCGTGGTTCGGTTCTCGATGCACGAGAAGATCGGCGGGCCGCTCTTCCCGCTCTTCGCGCGAATGATCCCGTCCTTCGACGAGTCCTTCGATCGCTTCGCGGCGGACCTCAAGAAGAGGGCCGAGTCGCCCGCAGGAGGTGCCCCGTGAGACCCGCGATCGGGACCAAGGAGCGGCCGCGGGCGCTGAAGACGCCGCCCGGGACGGCCGAATTCACGATGCACGTGGAGGCGGTCGGTGGCGTCGAGGTGCTCGTGTGCACGGTCGGGAAGACGGTCCTCCACTACGACCTGCGCTGCATCGAGGACCTCACCCAGATGTTGAAGGCACACGGGGACTGGATCGAGCTCGGCGCCGCCGACGAGCAGAAGCCCGTCAAGGACGGGACCGTGGAGGCCTGGGGTCGTGATCCGAAGAACCCGGTCGGGGGGTGGTACGGCCTGAAGAAGGGGCTCCGAGGCCGCTTCGGCATGTACGTCCCGCCGCTCCTGGAGGCGCTCGGCCTCGCGGAGGTGACGCACGAAGCGCGCGGCAACAAGATGCGCGCGCGCTGATCGGACCTGCGAGTGATTGGTTCGCCGCGGCGGAGTGACGACCTGCCGCCGAGCGAGTGCATCTGCGCCTCGTCGAGGATGGTGCAGTTGCCCAGCCGCAGGACGACAGGCGCACGCGGCGCGCCGGCGTGGGGTCAGCGGCTCGCGCCGACGAGACGCGACTCTCGCAGGCGCTCGAAGGCTTGCTGCACGAGGCGCACGCGGGCCGAGTCGCGACCGCGCTGACCTGCGACGAGGTAGATCGAGATCTTCTCGCCGATGAGGTCGGGCAGGACGTCGACCAGGGGCCCCTCGTGCGGCGCGAAGTCCCAGGGGACGTAGCCGATGCCGAGGCCGGCGTGGGTCGCCTGCACGATGGTCTCGGCGTTGGTGATCGCGAGGATCGGGCGGACCTGCAGGGTGCCGCCCTGGCGCAGCACCCAGCGGGTCGGGACCCGCGGCGGGATGTAGTAGCTGAGGAGCCGGTGGGCGTGGAGATCCGCGGGCGTCCGCACCGGAGGCCGGCCCTCGAGGTAGGCGGGGGAGGCCTTGCAGCACCAGTCGACGGTGTCGAGGAGCCGCACGTAGAGGTCCCCGTCGTCGGGCGGGCTGAGGGTGACGATGAGGTCGAAGTCGTCCTTGAGCGGGTGCAGGGCGCCGGCGGACTCGAAGAGGTGGAAGGAGGGGCCCTCGTCGCCGCGGGTGAAGGGCTCGAGCGCGGAGAGGAGGATCTCGGGGGACGCGCCCGGCGGCATGCCCACCTTGATCACGCCGGTCAAGGGCTCGGCGGCGCTGCGGGTGACGGCCACGGCCGCCTCGGCGTCCTTGAGGAGGCCGCGCCCGCAGGTGACCAGGGCGACGCCGGCGGCGGTCAGGCGCAGGTGGCGGGCGCTGCGCTCGACGAGGCGACAGCCGAGGGCGCGCTCGAGCTCCTCGAGCTTGCGCCAGGCGGTCGAGCGCGAGACCCCGCAGGCGCGCGCGGCGGAGGCGACCGAGCGCTCGCGATCGAGGGCGCAGAGGATCGCAACCGCGCCCAGGTCGAGGATCCCCGCCGCGACCTCGTCCCGTTCGCGAGACATCTCGTCTCGTTATCGAGACGGCCCCGGTCCTGTCAAGCGGCTAGCGTTGTGGCTGGACATCGCCGGAGCGCGCCCATGAGCACGAGCGTCACCCCCCGTCAGCTTCATCTGCCCGTCCTCAGCGGGGCGCTCCCCGTGTTCGGGCACATCTTCAAGCTCATCAAGGACCAGCCGAAGACCTTCCGGGAGCTGAGCGAGAGCCCGGGGCCGCTGTGCTGGGTGAAGATCTTCGGGCTCGGCTGGGTGCTGGTCTACACGCGGCGGGAGTCCTTCGACCTCTTCATGAACCGGATCACCACCTCCGCGCGGATGGTGGACCAGGCGGAGATCGTGATCGGTCGCAACTCGATGGTGTCGGCCGACGGCCCGGCGCACCGGCACCTCCGCAAGGCGGCGAGCGGCCCCTTCACCCCGCGGGGGCTGACGATGTCGGGCGTCAGCGCGACGATGGTCGAGGTGATCGCGGCGCGGGTCGACGCGATGCTGGCGAAGGACGAGCTGGTGCTGCTGGAGGAGACCCAGCGGGTGGCGCTCGACATCATCTTCCGGATCATGGGGATCCC
>CAZMML010000649.1:0-3195 GCA_964567335.1 uncultured Nannocystis sp.
ATATGCCGCTTCCCGGCACCGCGGAGAGGATGCAGCTGCGCGCCGTCAGCGGCAGGACCCCGAAGATCGAGACCGGCTCCCGCGCCAGCAGCACCCCGAAGGCCGCGAGCACCGCGACGTCCACCGGGGCGCTGCCGCCCTGCGCGCTCGCCAGCGCGGCCGGCACCGCGAGCCCGAGCAGGCCGAGCGTGAGGTAGCCGAGGATCGCCCCGCCGAGCGCGAGGCCGAGGTAACGCCGCGCCCCGAGCCGCGCCTCGACCGGGCTCCCGACCAGCCACTGGAGCAGCGCCGTGGCGATCAGACCGCCCAGCTTGCCGTCGGGGAAGAGGAAGGGCGCCGTCAGCGGCTCCCACAGCGCCCGCTCCCCGAGGAAGGAAGGCCCCACCAGGAGCGACCCCGCCAGCGGGGTGTCGGCGACGAAGGCGCTGGTCGCGGCGACCGCGATCGTGAGCCAGAAGCTCGCGGGGCCGAAGCGCGGGAGGGCGGCGAGCGAGAGGGGCACGGGCCACCATCATAGCAGGGCCCGCGCGCAGCGATCCCGCGCCTCGCCCCGGGGGCCCCAAACTCGCCGAATTCTTGCGGCCCAGGCCGCCGGGTTGGCACGCTTCGAAGCATGGAGCCGAAGAACCGCCGCCGACACCGGGTGTTTGCGACCAAGCACACGGAGTACCACCTCCGTTGCGACGAGTGCGTGGCCGTCCGCGACCGGCTCACGGGGACCTGGCTGCGCAAGCACGCCGCCCTGCGCCTGCGCGCCCTCCACCTCCCGCCGCTCGGCGCCGACGCGGAGTGGATCGGCCACCGCCTCCAGTTCTGGGGCCGCGCGACCGACGTCCTGACCTCCCCGGTCACCGAGGTCCGCCGCCCCGAGCTCGCCGCCCTCCCCCACTACGTCAGCGCCATCGTCTCGGGCGAGATCGCGGCCGCCTAGCCGGACCTCACTCGGCCGCCAGGCGCGCCAGCCACACCCCGGAGCGCCCGCCCTCGCGGACCGCGTAGCCCAGCACCCCGCCCTCGAAGGCGCCGACCGTCGTGACCGCGCGGTCGATCGGCCGCTCCTCCAGCGTCCCGCGCTCGACCAGCGCCAGGTCGCCGCGCAGCGACGCGTCGAGGTCGAGGATCGTCACCACCCGGTCCTCGCGCAATGTAGACGACGCCGTCACCCGCCGCGCCAGCGGCTCGCGCGCGCGGCGGTCGAAGTAGAAGCGGTTGAGCGGCCCCGACGAGCGCGGGTCCAAGAGGTCGATCCCGGACCACAGATCGAGCGCCTCCGCCGACCAGGTCGCCCACCCGGAGAGCCCGGTGAGCGCGTACTCGTCCCCGCTCGCCGCGTCGTAGAGCGTCCAGGCCCCCGCGACCGGCCCCGACGAGAGCAACAGGCGGCCGTCCCCGAGCGCCGCGCGGAAGAAGCGCCCCGACGGGAGCTCGACCTCCGCCCCCGTCGCCACCTCGACGAGCCGCTCGCCCTGGAGATCCGCCGCCGGCAGCGCCACGAAGTCGCCGCGGAAGCCCGACCACTGCGCGAGCGCCCCGCGGCCGATCCTCCGCTCGCCGCCCTCGACCCGGTCGCGGAGGTAGAGGTCGCCGACCGGCGCCTCCCCGCCCTCGTCCTCGGTGCTCAGCGCGTCCTGCCAGAGCAGGTAGCGACCGTCGCGGCTGACCCGGAAGTCGACCGCGTCGGCCTGCTCGATCGCCACCTGGCCCTCGGGCAAGCGCACGCTGACCACCGCCCCGTCGAGGTTGAGCGCGAGCACCTCCTCGTCCAGCAGCGCGGGCGGCTCCGTCGCCGCGCCCCCCTGCACCGGATCCAGCAGCACGACCGGCTCGAGCGGGCCCGCGAGCGGACCGCCCCCGTAGGGGTAGAAGAGCACCCGGGCCCTTCCCTCGTCCGGCGCGGCCGCGCTCCGCACCCACCCGTGCGCCGTCAGCCTCGCGCCGCAGCCGTCCTCGATCAGCAGCGCGGGCGCGGACGCACCCTCGCGGTCGAGGCTCACGAGGTCGCCCTCGCGGCAGCCGAGGAGCGCGCCCGGCACCTCCTCGCGCTCGAACACCGCCGAGACCCCCTCGCCGAGGACCACTGGATCCTCGCCGCAAGGCCCGACCAAGCGCGCCGTGTAGATCTCGTCCCCCTCCGCGTCCCGGCTCGAGATCACGACCCACCGCTCGCCGATCTGCCCGAGCGAGTGGACCCGCTCGTCCGCGTCGAGCGCCAGGATCTGCGTCGGCTCGGACGCGCCGCAGATCTCGGCGAGCTCCGCCGCCGCCGGCTCCGCGGCGCAGGTACAGAGCGTGAGGGCGAGGGGTGCGAGGCGATGGCGCATGGTCAGAAGCGTCCTGAGACGAAGAGGTTCGGGCGCGGGGCGCGACCGACGAGCGTCCGCAGCACCAGGATCGGCAGCTCGACCCCGACCCGGAGCTCGCTGCCCGGCGGCCTGTACTGGAGGCGCGGCCGGAGCATTCCCGGGCTGGAGCTCGGCCCCGCCGCCGACTCGACCGCGAGCGAGAGCCCCGCCAGCGCCGGCGTCCGCGGCGCCACCTCCACCCGCCAGATCACCCGCAGCGCCGAGGACCAGCCGCCTCGCAGAAGATCCGGGACCGGCTGCCACTGCAGGAACTTCTCGTGCTTCAGGACGAAGACGCCGCCGAGCGTCCACTCGCGCCTCGTCGGCACGACGCTCGGCGCGCCGGGCGGGAGCGACGGCGGCGGCGCCTGGACGCACACCGCGAGCAACATCGCCAGCATGATCTGAGCCTAGGCAACGCGCCGAACCGACGCAAGGGGCGGGCGCCGCCAGCCGGGGGTCCGGCTCGTGCTAGCGTCCCTCGGTGTCTCCGACCCTCACCGCCGCGATCTTCGGCCTCGCCACGGCGCTCTGCTTCGGCACCGGCGACTTCGCGGCCCAGCGCCTCGTCGCCCGCGCCGGTTGGCGACGCTCCCTCCTCGCCGTCCACCTCGCGGCCCTCCCCCTCGTCCTCGCCCTCGCCCTCGCCCTCGACGGCGCGCCCCGGCTCGACCTCGACGCCGGCGCGCGGCTCCTCGCGCTCGGCCTGCTCAACATCCTCGGCCTCATCGCCCTCTACCGCGCCTTCGCCGTCGGCGTCCTCTCCGTCGTCGCCCCGATCGCCTCGTCCTTCGCCGCCGTCGCCCTCGGCCTCGCCGCGGTCGGCGGCGGCGGCGCGGCCGCCGCGGCCGGC
>CAZMML010000650.1:0-3190 GCA_964567335.1 uncultured Nannocystis sp.
GGGCGGCGACAACCGCGTCGCCCTCGACCTCGTCGTGTCCCGCCTCCACCGCGTGATCGAACAGAGCCGCCCCGGCGGCGCTCGCTGAGCGGCCCCTCTCCGCCGCCGACCCACGCGGGGCCCGAAGAACATCCCCGGCGAGACCCGCGCATCCCCGGGCCCCGCTCTCGCGCGCCCCGAAGGACCTCGAGCGTCGAGCGGCAACAAGCGGGGCCCCAGGGCGCGGCCGTCGCCACGCCCGTTCGCCAATGTTCGGGCCCCGCGCCCGCGGAGATCGCCAAGGATCCGCGTCGCCGCCTAGTTCGGCTGGACCCCCGGCTGCGAGGCCTGCACCGACCAGACCCAGTCGTCGAGGAGCACCAGCGAGTCATAGATCCCGTCGGCGGTGTCCCAGATGGCGAAGCGGATCTCCATCACCTCGCCGCCCTTGACGTTACCGGACATCTTGAGCCAGCCGGTGCCGCCGCCGGTCGTGTTGTTGGTGCCGCAGCCGCCCTCGAGGATGTCGAAGCCGGTGCCGGTGAGGCCCGCCAGGCTGGTGCAGTTGTTGTAGTTCGAGGGCACCCCGAGGCAGGCGATCTGGCCGTTCTTGCACTGCGTGAAGAGGCCGGGCGCGGCCTTGGCGATGTTGACGCCGACCGGGTACTTGAGGTTGTTGACCGTGTAGATCGCCACGTTCTTGTCGTTCGGGTTGCCCATCCCGGTCGAGTCGATGAGCGTGACGAAGAGGTCGTTGAAGGCCGTGCACACGTACTCCGGCCACTCGGCGGAGTAGAAGTACATCTGCACGTTGAACGACTTCGCGTTGGTCGGCACGCGGATCCGCAGCTTGAGCATCGCGCTGTTGAACGCGCTGTTGCCGTTCGCGCCCGGACAGCCGGGGGCGTTGGGGAACTGGCCTCCGTTGGCCGCGAGCCAGTCGGCTGGGGCGGCGCTGTTGGCCCCGTTGTCCTTGCCGAACTGGAAGTCGGCGTAGGGCGGGTTCGCGTCGTTCTGGTCGGCGGCGTTGCCCGTGGAGAGGATCGCCAGGCTCGCGTTCTGCTGCGGGACCACGTTGGCGCCGAAGCCGGTGCGGATCGAGCGGGCCTGGGAGTCGATCGCCCCGGCCCCGTCGGCGCGGGTCAGCGACGCCGAGATCACGCCCCACTTCTTCATCGGGCCCATCGCGTTCTCGGTCGTGAACTGACACAGGTCGATCGCCTTCGCGTAGTCGAGCCCGTTGGCGGAGTTGCTGGCCAGCCCCTGGTCGCAGGGCGGGATCACGTTGCCGTCGCCGTTCGAGCAGTCGTCGTCGACCATGTTCCCCATCACCTCGAAGGCGCCGGGGTTGACCAGCTCGGGGTTGAGGCAGTTCGGCCCGGGCTCGTCGCAGCAGTCGCCGCCGCAGACCGTGTAGCCGTCGCCGTCGAGGTCCGGGTCCTCGTCGACCTGACCGCTGCAGTTGTCGTCGAGCCCGTTGGCGCAGATGTCGATCGGCCCGGGGGTCACCTCGCCCATGCAGGGGCCGAAGCCGGTGCCCTGCGGGTTGCAGGTGTGGACCCCCGCCTTGCAGACCCCGACGTCCTGCGTGCCCATCGGCCCGGTGTAGCAGGCGGCCATCTCGCCGGGCGTGCAGCTGCACGCGCCCGCGTTCTCGCAGCCGTTGTTCGGGTCCTTGTCGCAGTCGTCGAAGCCCATCTCGCACGCGCCGAGCCCGCACACCCCTCCGGAGCACACCTCTTCTGCGTTGGGGAGGTCGGGGCAGACGCTCCCGCAGGCCTTGCAGTTGGCGACGTCGCTCTGGGTGTCGCTGCAGCTCCCCGTGCAGCAGGCCAGCCCGTCCTGACAGGGCTGCTGGTCATTACAGCCGGGGACGCAGGTGCCCGCCTCGCACACCTGGCCGAGCGGACATTGCCCGTCGATCAGGCAACCCTTGCAGGCGTGGTCGCCGACGTCACACTTCGCGGGCGCGACACAGTCGGTGTCGTCGTTGCAGCCGGGCTCGCAGCCCGAGGGGCCGCAGTACTGGCCCATCGGACAGTCCGCCTCGTTGCACATCGGCGCGTCGGTCGTCCCCTGGCTCGTCGACGGATCGGCCGTCCCGCTGCCCTCCGTCGCGAGCGTGCCCCCGCCCTCGGTCGGCTGGCCGGTGCTCGATCCCGTCGGCTCGCCCGTCGACCCCATCGAGCTCGTGCCCGGGAGGGTCGTCGGGAAGGTCGTCGGCTGGGTCGTCAGCGTCTGGGTCGTGCCCGTGCCGTCGTCGGAGCACGCGAGGATCAGAGATAGGGCGACCGGGACTCCAAGGGTAGGTGAGCGCATGATCCGCACGATAGGCCCATCTCGTCCCGCCCGCAACGAAACGAGGGGCGCGCTCCCGCGCGCCCCTCGCAGGCGTCCTCGGAGGACCCGGGCTCAGCCGGCGTCGCAGAAGTACTCGACCTGGGCCGAGCCGGTCATCTTGAGCGATTCGCAGGCCGTGCCGCAGATCTCGATCGCCTCGTAGGGCGGCGCCGGATCCTTGTACTTCCAGCCGTTCTCGGTCGCGCAGTCGTTGATCTTCATCAGCGTCACGCCGCCGACCTTGACCTTGGTCTTGTCGGGGAAGGCCGGCTCCGAGGTCAGCTCGATGGTGCAGCTGAACGCGTCGGCGACGATCGCGTTGAGCGCGTCGGCGAGCTCGATCTGGTTGTCGGCGTTGTAGAACTTCTCCGGGCCCGGCTTGGCGGTGCCGCCGAGGGTGGCGAGCTCGTTGAGCTTGTCGAAGGGGTTGATCCCGTTCGGGTTCCCGTCCTGCTGGTTCGGCGTCAACATGTTCACGGTGGCGATGCCGATCACGTAGGTCTTGATGTTGTCCATCGTGAACGCGTTGCCGACGATCGTCGGCAGGTTCGCGTCGTAGACCTCGAAGAGCTCGCTCGCGTTCATCGCGTTCGAGCTGCAGTTCGCGGCGCCGTCGGTGATGTTGATGGCCAGCTTCGGGATCAGCGGGTCGAGGGTCTTGAGGTGGGCGTAGGCCGCGGTCAGGCCGGCCGCGTTCGGCGTGCCGCCCTTGATGCTCATGTTCATCTGCGCCGGGAGGGCCGCCTGGATCGCCGCCTTGTTCATCGGCGCGACCGGCACCTCGACGTTGGCGTTCACCGGGCAGGCCGTGCTGTTGTAGGCCTGCTGCGCCATCGTCGAGGGGAAGAGGTTCATGCCGAAGTCGAACTTC
>CAZMML010000651.1:0-3182 GCA_964567335.1 uncultured Nannocystis sp.
AATCCAACCATATGGGGGGCGAACGATGAAAGTTGCGGACCTGAACCTGTCTCGGGACCTGAGCTTCGACTTTGCAGCCGGCCTGGTGACTTTCAAGAATACACGCATCGTGATGTTCGACGCGGACGCGGTGGGGCTTCTGCGGCAGAGCATCCTAGAGCAGGTCGGTCTCGATGGAGCGCGTCGCGTCTTCTTTCGATTCGGGTACCAGCATGGCGTCGCCGACTTCATGCAGACGAAGCTGAGTTACAACTTTGACACCGAGATGGATCTCCTCGCTTCGGGGCCGGTGATCCACACTTGGGAGGGGATTGTGAAGGCAGAGCCGACCGAGATCTCCTTCCACGTCGGCGCGTCCCCGACCTCGTGCCGACACGCCGAGTGCCCGACCAGCGCGGCCGCCTCGGCGCAGAGATCCTCGTGCGGCGCGCAGGCCGTCGCCGGATCGCCCTGATAACCTGGGTCGCAGGCGCAGAGCCCGACCAGCTCGTCACAGGTCGCGTGCGCGCCGCACTCGACCTCGTCGCACACCCCGGGGCCCGGCGGCTCCGGCGGCACCTCCGGCGTCGGCGGACAGCCGCACAGCAGCCCAACCGCAAGCGCAAGCTTGCGCCCGGTCACCGCGCCGTCCGCCTCCGACGGCGCGCACCCAGGAGCGCGAGCACGGCGAGCGCCAGGCCTGGCGGCGCCGCGCCGCGGGCGTCGCAGGCGCACCCGTCGACCTTCCCGTCGCCGTCGGTCTCCCCCGCGGTCGCGGTGGCCGCGTCGGTCCCCGTCTCGCTCCCGCTGCCGGACTCCCCCCCGGGGAAGGGCACGCACGTGTTCGGGTCCCAGGTGTCCCCCGTGACCATGCAGGTCTCGAGCGGACAGGTCAGCGTCTCCGCGGGGTCGAGCTCCTGCGGTCCGAGCTGATCGGAGACGTCGGCGCCGAAGCACTGCTCCGTGGTCTTCGCCGTCGAGCCCGTCGCAAGGTTGGTGGCGACGACCGAGACGCAGGTCGGCGCGTCTCGGGTCAGGACGAAGTTCGGCGCGAAGGTCGGGTTGCTCGCCGCCACGCCGTCGGCGAAGAGTTGGTACGAGATCAGCTTCGCCGTCGCGCCCCCGGCCGCCGGCCCAGCCATCGCCGACAGGTCGAGGTACCCGTGCCCCTGCGTCGGCGCGCACTGCATCGGGTCGAAGTAGGTGTAGTACCCCGCGCCGCAGCCGCCGATCCCCTGGGTGGGCGGCGACCCGTCGACGCAGCAGGCGAGGCTGTCGAGGCTGACGACCGGGTCGACGTGGACCTTGTCCGCCACGTCCAGCGTCGGCTCGACCAGGGCCTCGCTCGGCCCCTCGTCGATCAAGATGTCGAGGTCGAGATCGATCATGATCGCCGGGCAGTCGTAGTAGTAGAAGCCGCTCGAGTCGATCCCCGGGATCGAGGCGCTGAGGTGGTGCGTCGCGCCCGCGGCCCACGGCTCGCTCGGCCGCCACGCGAGCACGCCGAAGGCCGAGGTCGCCTCGACCGCGCCCGCGATCGGCTGACCGTCGAGCGTCACCGTCAGCTCGAGCGTCGCCGGATCAGGTCCCCCGACGCTCGAGGTCTGGAGCAGGAGCACGCCGTCGGTCGGGATCTTGTCGGCGTTCAGCGGGGTCACCGAGCTAAAGCCCACCTGATTGAAGCAGGGCTCCCCGTAGCCGGGGCAGTCGGCGGGCTCGGGAGTGAGGGCCGCGAAGAGCGGCAAGACGAGGCCAGGGTCTAAGTGCATCCCGCGATGCTAGCACCTCCGCCGCGCCCGCACAGGCTCAACGCCGCGCCCGCCGCCGCCACGCGAGCGCGAGCCCGAGGGGCAGCGCGAGCCCGAGGAAGGGCGGACCGGTCCCGCGACCGTCGCAGGCGCACCCCTTGTCCTCGTCGGGGTCCAGCTCCCCCGAGGTGTCCGGCGCGACCGGGACGCACGCGCTCCCGTCCCACATCAGGCCGTCGTTCTCGCAGCGCTCGAGCTGGCAGGTCAGCTTCTCCGAGGGGTCCAGCGTCTGCGCCCCGAGCTGGTCGGCGACGTCCTGCCCGGCGCACTGCTCCTTGCTCTTGGCCGTCGCGCCCGTGCCCAGGTTCTTGGCCACCACCGTGAGGCACACCGGCGCCTCCGAGGTCACCTGGAAGCTCTGCGTGAAGATCGGCGCCCCCGCCGACACGCCGTCGCGGAAGAGCTCGTACGCGACCTGACCCCCGGTCGCGCCCGCCGCCGCCGCCGAGCTCACCGCGTCGATCGTGAGGTAGCCGTTGGCCTGCGTCGGCGTGCACTGCGTCGGGTCCCAGTTGACGTAGTTGCCGCCGTAGCACCCGGAGTAGCCCTGGGTCGGCGGCGGCGCGCCGACGCAGCACACCAGCGTGTCGAGGCTGACGATCGGGCTGACGATCAGCATCTCGGTGACATCGAGCGTCGGCTCCGCGAGCTCGTCGCTCGGGCCCGCGTCGATGAAGAGGTCGAAGTCCAGGTCGAACGAGGTCGCCGTGCACGAGTAGGTCCCGCCCACGTAGTAGCCCGGGATCGAGCCCGCGACGTGGTGCGTCGTCCCGGCGGCCCAGGGCTCGCTCGGCCGCCACGCGAGCACCCCGAATACCGAGGTCGCCTCGGTCGCCCCCGCGATCGGCTGCCCGTCGAGCGTCACCGTCAGCTCCAGCGTCGCCGGGTCCGGCGCGCCGATGGTGCTCGTCTGCAGCAGGAGCACGCCGTCGGTCGGGATCTTGTCCGCGTTCAAGGGACTCGCCGAGAGCCAGCCGTTCTTGCCCGCGCAAGGATCCATGTAGTAGGGGCAGCTCGTCGGCGTCGGACCCTGGAGCGCCGCGAAGATCGGGATCGTCTGAGCAAGGTTAGGGAGCATGGCCGGCGATCCTATCAGCTCGCCCCTCCGAGGGCGCTAGGCCAGGGCTGTCAGCGCCTAGGGAAAGCGAAGCGCGGCCGCCTCGACTGGATCCCCAAATGCGCACTCGGCCAGCCGCGCCGCCTCGGTCAGGCGCAGCCGGCCGCCCTCGTAGCTCCAGCGCCCCTCGATCAGCGCCCCCTCCAAGTTCGTGCACGCGGTCGTCACCGCTGGCGTGCAGCTCGGCGCCCCCGTCGGTCCCAGACCGCAGAGCCGCAGCGTCCGCCGACGCTCGGATCGACCCCGGAACACGCGACGTCGCCCTGGAACGGCGGCCG
>CAZMML010000652.1:0-3182 GCA_964567335.1 uncultured Nannocystis sp.
CTGCTCGTGACGCAGAGGCCCCTCGAGTGGCCGGACCCGACGGCGCTGGCGGCGGCGTTCCCCTTCGGCGGCGCCGACGCGCACGGCATCGTCGGCGAGTCGGTCGCGGCGTGGGAGCTGCGCGCCCAGATCGCCTTCGTCGCGCCGCGGAGCGAGCACGTGCTCATCCACGGGCCGAGCGGCACCGGCAAGGAGCTGGTGGCGCGGGCGCTGCACGCCGCGTCGGCGCGTCGCGGGGGGCCGCTGGTCGCGCGCAACGCGGCGACGATCCCGGACACGCTGATCGACGCGGAGCTCTTCGGCAACCTCGCCAATTACCCGAACCCGGGGACGCCCGATCGGGCCGGGCTGCTCGGGGAGGCCGACGGGGGGGCGCTCTTCCTCGACGAGATCGGCGAGCTCTCGCACGCGCTGCAGGCCCGCCTCCTGCGCGTGATGGACGGCGGGGAGTACCAGCGGCTGGGCGAGGGGAGGCGGCGGACCTGCCGCGCCCGCTTCCTCGCCGCGACGAACCGCGACCCCGGGGCGCTCAAGCACGACGTCCTCGCGCGCTTCGTCCACCGGATCGCGCTGCCGGGCCTCGGCGAGCGCCCCGAGGACGTGCCGCTGCTCGCGCGTCACCTCGTGCGGCAGTTCGCGCGGACGAACGCCGACGTGCGCGCGCACTTCTTCGTCGGGGACGAGCCGGCGCTCTCGGCCGACCTGCTGACGCGGCTGGTCGCGCGGCCCTACACGACGCACGTCCGCGAGCTGGCCGGGCTGCTCTGGCGGGCCCTCGCGGCCAGCCCGCGGGGGACGATCGCGGCGCCGCCGGAGCTGAGCGCGCCGCGCCGCGAGCCGCGGCGCTTCGAGTCGCACGCGGCGCCGACGGACCTGACCCGCGAGCAGGTCGTCGCCGCGCTCGCGGCCTGCGGCGGCGTACGCGAGCAAGCCTGGCGGCTGCTCAAGCTCCGAAGTCGCGATCAGCTCAAGCGCCTGCTGATCAAGCTCGACATCCGGTGAGCCAGCGCGGGTGCGAGGGCCCCCCGGTCGTGGGCGCCCGCCCACCCGCGCCCACGAGGGGCGGGCGCCCGCTGTGGCCGTGCGGTGCTCCTGGCCTGCGAAGGTTGTTCGCGTCGTCCAGGCTGGTACGCCGCTTGCTGTCGACGTCATGGACCTCGCGCGCGGTCGCGCCCTCGCGCGCCACCGCGCTCCCTCCCGCACCCGGGTGCGTCGCGTGGGAGAGGTTACACTCGCTGGGATAGGAGCTTTCATGACTTCGCCACGTCGTCACCTTCGCCCGAGCGTCCTGCTCCGCCCCCGGAGCTACGCGGGCGTTTGCCTCATCTTCGCCTCGCCCCTCGTCGCGGGGTGCCCCAAGATCTGCTCGGACGACGGGTTCGCCTGGCAGCAGGACCCGAGCTGTCTCGCGCAGACCGTGGCGACGGAGACGGATCCGACCGTGGCGGGCACCGAGACGATGAACCCGACGGAGTCGACGGTGACCAGCGGCGGCGGCGACTCGTGGTGCGTGGACGGGGACGGCGACGGCTTCGGCGACCCGAACATGTGCACGAACGTGCCGCCGGGCGAGACGCCGCCGGACGGGACCGTCAACAACGACGACGACTGCGACGACACGGACGGCAACACCTTCCCGGGCTCGGCGCCGAAGGACGACCCCGCCGCGTGCATGAAGGACGCGGACGGCGACGACTGGGGCGACTCCGACCCGCCGGGCGGCGGCGGCAACGGCGGGCCGGTGCCGGGGACGGACTGCGACGACGACGACGCGGACACCTTCGTCGGCTCGGCCCCGGAGGACGACCCGAACGCGTGCATGAAGGACTCGGACGACGACGACCACGGCGACTCGATGCCGCCGGCCGGGGTCACGCCGGGCAGCGACTGCGACGACAACAACATGAGCGCGTGGTCGAGCTGCGACGGGTGCAAGGACGACGACGGCGACGGGTGGCTCTCGGACTGCGACTCCTACCCGCCGGACCACCCCGGCCCCGACTGCGACGACGGGGATCCGAACACCTTCCCGGGCTCGGCGCCGAAGGACGACCCGAACGCGTGCATGACCGACGCGGACGACGACGACTGGGGCGACAGCTCCCCGAGCAACCCGAACGCGACGCCGGGGACGGACTGCGACGACGGCGACGCGAACACCTTCCCGGGCTCGGCGCCGAAGGACGACCCGAACGCGTGCATGACCGACGGCGACGGCGACGACCACGGCGACGCCAAGCCCTCGGCGCCCGGGGTCACGCCGGGCAGCGACTGCTACGACGCCAACCCGAACCTGAACCCCTCGAACACGGTGCTGGTGAGCGCGGTGATCAACACCGGCGACATCTCGAGCGTGGACACGGGCAGCGGCGCCGTCGCGCCCTACGCGTCGGTCGACGTCGCGGGCATCGTCCCGTGGATCCCGACGAGCGTCGCGGTCCACCCGATCGACGGCACGATCTACGCGGCGCTGGCGTTCAAGGACCGCCTGGCGACGCTCGACTACTGCGGCATGGGGGCGCCGACCCTCCTGGCGATGCCGCACAAGAAGAACATCTGCGGGATCTCGTTCGACCGCAACGGCGTGCTCTACGGGGTCGACGGCCAGGTCGACCAGCTCGTGACCTTCAACGCCGACGGCTCCATCGCCCAGGGCGGGGTCAAGCCGCTCACCTTCGAGGGCAAGACGCTCAACGTCGCGGACTGCGGCATGGCCTACGACTGCCACAACGACCGGCTCCTGGTCTCCGACTCCGGCTCCGGCGGGATCTATTCGGTCAACCCGGCCGACGGGGTGGCGACCCGGCTCGCCGACCTTCCGGGCGAGATGTTCGGCGCCGGCCTCGAGTACGACCCCACCACCAAAGAGGCGCTGTCCTGCGACCAGACCTCCTTCCTGTCGATCGCGCTCGACGGGACCAACGACTTCACCGCGTTGACGGACCTCTCCGAGCCGGTCGACGACCTGCTCTTCGGCCCCAAGTGCAACTAGCCGCCTCCACTCTCTCAGGGAGCACACCATGACCAATCCGGCACTTCCTCGCACCTCCGCGCTGCTCGCACTCCTCACGGCGGGGCTCCCGTCGGTCGCCCAGGCGCAGGCGCCGATCAGCGGCGGCGGCTCCACTTCGGCCTCCGGCTCCGTCTCGGTCGGGGCCGCGGCGCCGTCGGCAGCGCCGACG
>CAZMML010000653.1:0-3178 GCA_964567335.1 uncultured Nannocystis sp.
AGGCGCCGGACTTCACCCGCCGCAGGAAGGCGCACAGGACCTCGGCGGAAGCCCGGGCCGCGAAGACCTTGAACCGGTCGTTTTTGGCCGGGCTGGCGCGGTCCATCACGCCCTTCACGACGGCGAAGGGGAGGTTCTTCGTGTGGGCCACCCACCCGATCGCCGCGGCCTCCATCTCGATCCCGAGGACCTTGCGCTCGCCGCCCTTCGCCAGACGGGTCCAGGTCTTTCCGTCCGCCACAACGGCGTTGCCGCTGCCGATCGGACCGACGCTGACATGGAAGGGGAGCTTGGTAACGAGTGTGCCGTGGAGAGCCCGGTGCTCCGCCAGCGCCTTCCGGCCGTCCGCGAGGAGCGAGAACGTCTCACCCCGCAGGCGGACGAGACGCTCGCTTCGAAGCGACGCCAGAACATCCTTGCGTAGCTCGTCCGGGATGTAGCGCCGAAGCCCATGGACCTTCAAGGGGTCGCACCCTTCGTCGAGGCGCTCGAGGAACCACCACTTCCGGTCCTCGTCCGTCGCGGCCGCGTAGAGATCGAGGTCATGCGCGGGCCCCTCGAGATCTTGAGCCGCGCGCAGAAATTCGACGCGGCTCGCGCTCACCCAGAGATCGCCCTCGAACCGATCTGGCCGGCGCTTTCCTTCGTCGTACTGGAAGACCCGATCCGCGATGATCACGTCGCCGAGCTCGGTGTCCACGGGGTGGCCCGCACAGACGCCGCACATGGCGAGACTCTTCGGCTTCACAGCCTCGACAAGATCCGCGGCCAACATCGCGGCCTCGATTCCACCCGTCTTGACGGCGCGGGCAGCAGCGACGCGGATCGGGCCTCGACGACCATCGAGGACCGCGACGTGGAGCAGCTCACCGCTCTCGCGCCATGCCTTCGAGACACCCCGTTTGACCTGCAGCAGAGCGTCGAGCTCTTCCTTGAGCGCGGCAAGCACGAGGACGTCGGTCGGAGGACTCACAACCGGAGGATACTCGAACCCTCGCCGGTCGTCGCGGCCCGAGATGTCGACGTGTCTTCGTCAAAAAGACTGAGTCGTGGACGGCGCCTCATGGACGGAGAACCCGCGACTTGAAGCGCCGGGCGGCTCCGCTTGCGTCGTGGCCCGCTTCGCGCGAAGGTTCCCGCGTGCAGCCCGCCGAGACGTGGCCATGGAGGCGGACCTCCCTGCTCGTCGCCGTGATCGCGGCCGCTCTGGCCGCGCTCGTGCTCGTCTTGCCGCCGAGTCGCGCAAGCCTCGCGCTGCTCGTCGGCGTCGGCGTGTTTGTCTGGCTCGTGCAGCGGAACCCGGCCTTCTGGCTGCGGCGGCTGGCGATCGGGTGTGTCGGCGCGGCCTCCTTGACCGCGGCGGTGCCTGCCTTGTCGGTCGCGCTCGACCTCGGTGCGCGGGGCTCGCTGCGCCTGCAGACCGACGGCGCCGGGTGGTTCGCGTTCGGCTTGCTCCTGGTCGGGCTCGCCTTCGCTGCGCTTGAGGTATGGCGAGAGCGTCCCGCGCCGCCGCAGCCCGCGCCGCAGCCCTCGCCGACACCTGCCACGCCCAGCGCTCCGAGCGAGGCCGGGCTCCACGTCCACGGCGCCCGCGACGTCGCGCTCCGCGCTGGCGAAGACATCGTCGGGGGCAACAAGACCACCATCGGGGGCGACCAGGTCGGGCGCGACAAGGTCGAGGGCGACCAGGTCGGGCGTGACAAGGTCGAGGGCGACCAGGTCGGGCGCGACAAGGTCGAGGGCGACCAGGTCGGGCGTGACCAGTTCAAGGTCTCGGGCGACCTCCACCTCACCGCGCCCGGCCCGGAGCCCGCGGGCTTTGACCTCCAGCGCCACCTCTCGCGTCTGCTGCCCGAGGTCGACCACATCAACATCACCGGCATCCGCTCGCGCCCCGGCGCCTCCAAGGACGCCCTGCGCCGGCCGATCGAGGAGCTCTACACGCCGCTCCGCAGCCACCGCCCGCCGGACCGCGAGGACCTCCAGCGCGGCGAGCGACCGGACGAGGACCCGGAGAGCCGGCGCGTCGAGCTCCCCGAGCTCCTGCGCGCGCACTACCGCCTCTTGCTCGAGGGGCAACCTGGCTCGGGCAAGACCACCTTCCTCAACCTGATCGCCTGCATGCTCGCGCGCGACCTCCGGGACGGCGCCCCGCGTCCGCCGGACGCCCCCTCGTGGCGCGCGAAGCACCTCGGCATCACCGGTCCGGCGCGGATCCCCGGCCTCGTGCGGATCGCCGGCCTGGTCCAGCTCCTTCGCCGCAGCCCGGACGAGGGCCGCGGCGACGATCGCCGCTGGCTGCTCCACCTCCTCGCCCTGCGCGCCTGCCCCGAGGAGCAGCTCGACCTCGAACGCCGCGACCTCGGCCACGAGAAGCGCTGCCGCCAGTGGGACGAGCTCCTGCGAGCCGGCGACGCCCTCTTGCTCCTCGACGGCCTCGATGAGGTCGCCGACCTCGCCCTGCGCGAGCGGGTCTTCAAGATCTTCCGCGACGCCTGCGACGCCTGGAAGCGGGCCCCGATCCTCGTCACGAGCCGGCCGATCCAGACCGAGGCGCTGCTGCGCATGGGCTTCCACCGGGCGACGATCGACCCCTTCGAGCCGGAGCAGGTCGAGCGCTTCGTGACGCAATGGGCGAGCGCGCTTCACGAGGACCGCGCCTTGGAGACGAGCGCCCGCGAGGCTCGCGTGCTGCTGGACGCGCTCGCGCGGCGCGACGATCTGCGCGACCTGGCCGCCAACCCGGTGATGTTGACCTGCCTCTGCGTGGTCCACTGGAACGAGGGCGGCCTGCCCGAGGGCCGCGCCCGCGTCTACCACGCGGTGTTCCACTGGATGCTGCGCTCACGCGAGGACCAGCGCGTCGCCGCCGGCTACAGCGGCGAGTTCTCCCGCTACGCCTTCCCCAGCCTCGCGCTGGCGATGATGATCGGCGCGGGCGGCAAGCGGGCGCGGATCGAGCTGTGGGAGGCCGCGGCTGCGCTCGACGCCGACGTCGCGCGGGAGTACCCCGACGAGCGCGACCGCGTGCGCTGGGCGAAGGCCTGGCTGGTGCAGGAGTGCGAGTGGAGCCACCTCGTCGAGGAGGTCGAGGAGGGCGAGCTGAAGTTCTGGCACCTGACGATGCAGGAGTTCGCGGCGGCGTTGGCGCTGGCCCAGCGTCGCGACGGCGAGGACG
>CAZMML010000654.1:0-3174 GCA_964567335.1 uncultured Nannocystis sp.
GGCCGCCTCAGCGGCGCTCCGCGTCCGCCTCGGCGCGCCGAGCCCTGCCCGCGCCGAGGGCGAGCGCCGCCTCGCCGAGGAGGCGCGTTCGGCGGGCCGCGATCCGACCCCGCACCTGGAGCGCGCCCTCGCGTGGTTCGCCGCGAGCGAGCCAGCCTCCGACTTGGCCCGCGACCTCGAGCTCGAGCTCGGCGACCTGGAGCGCGTCGCCGGCGCTCCTGCGCGGGCGCTGACGCGGCACCGCGAGGTCCTCGCGCACCGCCAGCGGCGCCGCGGCCGCCGCCACTTCGACACCGCGATCGCCGAGCACGCGGTCGGGGCGGATCTGGAGGCGCTGTCGCGGCGGGAGGAGGCCGCGCTGCACTACACCCGCGCGGCGGAGATCCTCCAGACCGTCGCGCCGGACGACCTGCAGCTCGCGCGCACCTACAACAACCTCGGCCGCCTCTGCTACCTCGACCGGGACCTCGAGGGGGCGCGCCGCTTCCACCTCGCGGCCCTGCAGATCCGGCGCGCGCGCCTGGGCGACGAGCACCCGGACGCCGCCACGTCGCACAACAACCTCGGCGCGGTCGAGCTGGCGGAGGGCCGCTTCGAGGCGGCGCGCGCCGAGTTCACGCGGGCGCTCGAGATCCGCGAGCGCGTCCTCGGCGGCGATCACCCCTACCTGGCGGTCAGCCTCCACAACCTCGCCGAGCTCGAGGCGCTCTCGGGAGACCTCGAGGAGGCGGCGGCGCTCTACGGGCGGGCGCTGGCGATCCGCCGCGCCCGCTTCGGCGAGGATCACCCCGAGACAGCCCGGACCCGCTACGCGCTCGGCGGCCTCGCGCTCGCGCGGGGGGACCTCGAGGGGGCAGAGCGCGAGCTCTCGGCCGCGTACGCGGCGCTGCGCCGCCGCCTCGGCGAGGAGCACCCGGAGACGCGGCGCGCGCGCGAGCGGCTGGAGGAGGCGACGCGGGCTAGAACACCGCCACCGCGCCCGCCCAGGTGAAGCCGGCGCCGAAGGCGGCGAAGAGCACGCGGGAGCCCTCGCGGATCTTGCCCTCGCGCCACGACTCGCTGATCCCGATCGGGATCGTCGCGGCGGTGGTGTTGCCGTAGCGCTCGATGTTGTGGACGACGCGGTCGTCGCGGATCCCGAGCTTGGCGGCGACCATCTGGTTGATCCGCATGTTGGCCTGGTGCGGGACGAAGAGGTCGATGTCGGCCATCGTCAGGCCCGACTTAGCGACCACCGCGTGGGACACCTCGGGCATCTTCTCCGTCGCCCAGCGGAAGACCTGCTTGCCGTTCATGCGCGGGAAGTGCCGGCCCTCGTCGAGCATCTCCTTGGTCAGGCGCGGCACGAACATGCTGGCGGGCGCCTCGACCCAGAGGTCCTGCGCGCCCGTGCCGTCGGCGTGCAGCTCGATCGCGCGGATGCCCTGGTCGGGGCGGGTGGCCTCGCCCACGAGCACCGCGCCGGCGCCGTCGCCGAAGAGCACCGCGACGTCGCGGCCGCGCTCGTTGAACTCGACGCCGGTCGAGTGGACCTCGGAGCCGACGACGAGGACGTTGCGGTACGCGCCGCCGCGGATCCACGCGTCGGCGATTGACAGGCTGTAGAGGAAGCCCGAGCACTGGTTGCGGACGTCGAGCGCGGGGACGCCGGGCAGGCCCATCTTGTGGGTCAGCAGGCAGGCCGAGCCGGGGAAGTACACGTCGGGGCTCAGGGTGGCGAAGATCACCGCGTCGACGTCCTTGACCTCGCGGCCCGCCTGCTCGATCGCCATCTTCGCCGCGGGGAGCGCCAGGTCGCTGGCGCCGATCCCGGTCCGCTCGATGTAGCGGCGCTCGCGGATCCCTGTCCGCTGCACGATCCAGTCGTCGCTGGTCGTCATCAGCTTCGCGAGGTCGTCGTTGGTCACCACGCGGGTCGGCACGTAGTGGCCGGACCCAAGGATCGCCGCGCGCGTCTGCATAGACTCCGCATGGTGCCAGCGGGGCCAATCGGTTCAAGTCCGCAAGGGTCTTCGCAGTTCGCGGCCCCGGGTGCCTCGCCGCGTGCGCACCTCAAAACACACGGAGCGGGCGCTGCGTCCGCAGGCCCGCTCCGATCTTTGGTGGAGGCGAGGGGGTTCGAACCCCTGACCTTTGCGCTGCCAGCGCAATGCTCTCCCAGCTGAGCTACGCCCCCAAAGCGTGGTGGGCGTACTTACCAACGCTCCCCGGGGTCGTCAAGCCCGCGGGCGTGAGCGGGCTCCCGTAGGGGGTCTGGGGCCAGCCTGGAGCCCAAGAGCGACGGGCGCCGCTTGCAGCCTCCCCTTGCTCGCCGCATGATGCCACAGCTCTCCGGATGGACCTCAAGGAACTCTTCCAACAAGGCGGGCCCTTGATGTGGGCCATCCTGGTCGCCTCGATCGTGGGCGTCGGCGTCTTCCTCGAGCGGCTGTGGTCGACCCAGCGCTCGAAAGTCCTCCCGCGCACTTTCGTGGATCGGATCCGTGCCCTCGTGGCCAAGGGCAAGGTGAGCGAGGCGCTCCTCCTGTGTGAAGAGAACGGGTCCTCGATCGCCGCGATCATGGCCGCCGCGCTGCGCGCCTTCGAACACAGCACGAGCCGCGCGGACATCAAGGAGGCCGTCGAAGAGGTCGGGGCTCGCGAGGTCGCGCACATGGACCGAAACGTCGAGATCGTCGGCACCGTCGCCACGATCTCGCCGCTCCTCGGCCTGCTCGGCACCGTCGTCGGCATGATCCAGGTCTTCCGCAACTTCGTGAGCGCCTACGCGTCCGGCTCGGTCGGCCCGGACACCTTCGCGCAGGGCATCTGGCAGGCGCTGATCACGACCGCCTACGGCCTCACGGTGGCGATCCCGATGCTGCTCCTCTACCGCCTGCTTCAGGACCGCAGCAACAAGCTGGTGCTCGAGATGGAAGAGGACGCGATGGGGATCGTGAACCTGCTCGAGGACGGCCGGCGGGCCGCCAGGAGCAAGCCGGCCGAGGCCGGCTCGTGAACTTCCGCGGCAAGAACGCCCGCCGCCGCGGCGGGGGCGCGCTCGTCGACCTGACGCCGCTGATCGACGTCACCTTCCAGCTGCTCATCTTCTTCCTGCTGACGGCGACCTTCAACAACGACGCGGCGTTCAAGGTCAAGCTGCCGAAGGCCTCGAGCAACGAGCCGGCGACCGAG
>CAZMML010000655.1:0-3172 GCA_964567335.1 uncultured Nannocystis sp.
AGGTCGGCGTCAGCGCCAGCATCGTCATGCCGAAGATCGAGCCCTGCGAGATCCCGTACCAGGAGAGCTGCTGCGGGTCGTACATGAGCTTGCCGGCGAACATCAGCTCGGGCACCTCGGTGAGCGCGGTCTGGACCGCTGCGCTCAGCGCGAGCTGGTTGGCGAAGGCCTGGTGCAGGCGGTCGGTGAACGAGAAGACGTTGGACGGATCCTGCAGGATCTTCTCGACCACCGCCGGCTGGTCGTCGAGCGCCATCCCGACCCACTCGGTCGAGATCATCACGAAGCCCTTCTCCGACGAGAAGGCGCGCATCGCCCCCCAGTTGATCTCCTCGCGCTCGCCGAAGAAGCCGTGCCCGAACTGGATGATCCGCGCCGGCTCGAAGCCCGGGTCGGTCGGGAACACCGACTTCGGCACCTGCAGCGTGAAGGTCGCCCAGGTGGTCCCCTTCGCCGCGGGCGCGCCGTCGGGCCCGCGGTGGATCAGCGCCATCGGCTGGTCCGCCTCGAGGTAGAGCGGCACCTCGACCCGCCCCTCGATCCGCAGCGCGATGTCCTCGTTGTGGTCCGGCAGCACCTTGTCGATCATCACCGTCGGCGGCGCCTGATCGAGGAGCGCCAGCAGGTCGTCGCGGATCGCCAGCAGGTCGCCGGTGTTGCGCGCCTCCGTCGCGGTCGTGAAGTCCCACGCGAGCTGCAGCCCCTCGCGCTTCACCCCCGCCTGCGCGAGCGCCGGGAACACCTCCGCCTCGTAGCGCGCGGCCAGCGGCTCCAGCACCGGGTGCCCCGCGACCTGCCCGGCGAGCACGTGGGCGAAGCCCAGCGGCGCCTCGATCCGCGCCCCGTCGGCGCCGACGAGCCCCTGGAACGCGACCACGTAGCGGTGCGCGTCCTTCAGGCGCACGAAGGGTCGCACGATGAGCGCCTGATGCGCCGGGTCCGCGGCCATCGCGTCGAGCTCGACCCAGTGCGGCACCAGCTCGCCCGTCTCCGCGTCGACCAGCAACGTCGGGCTCGCCGGGTCGAGCGTCGCGTCGCCGCCGTCGAGGTGGAAGGTCAGGTTCGAGGTGTCGATCCCCCCCGGAAAGAGCGCCAGGATCGGCATGTGCGCGGAGAACCCGTCCGCGGGGTGGAGCTTGAGGTTGTCGACCGGATCGCCGCCCTTGGTCGTCGGCGCCGCGGTCCCCAGCTCGACGCGCCGCCCGCCCGGTAGCTCCGGGTCGTCGACCAGGAACCAGTCCGAGGGATAGGGCAGCATGCAGTCGTGCGCGTAGGCGATCGGGTTGCAGCCCTCCGGCACCTCGGCCGGCGGCAACGTCGCCCCGCCGCTCCCGCTCGAGCTGCTCGCCCCCGTCGAGCCGGTGGTGCCCGCGGTCGGCTCGCTCGTGCCGGTCGCGCCGCTGCTCCCCTCCGTATCGGTCGCGGTGCTCGTGTAGAGCGGCAGACAGCCCTGGAGGGTCAAGGCGAGGGTGACGATCGAGGCGCTTCGGATCATGGTGCTCCCGCGCGCACGCGGGCGCGCACGCTCCCGCTTATACGCCCGCGGACCGCGCGAGCTCAAGGCCCGCGCCCGCGACCTGATCGCCCCGCTCAGCCCGGGCCCAGCTCTTCGGCGAGCCAGCGGCGGGCGCGGGAGGTGTCGACGCCGAGGTGCTCGAAGCCGGGGACGACGACGGCGCGGAGGGCCGCGTCGACGTGGGCGCGGATCGAGGTCGGCGTGGCGCAGCCGTGGCCGGGCGGCGGCTCGGCGGGCAGCACGTCGCAGCGATCGAAGTACGCCCGCCGCACCGCCCCCAGGAGCGCGGGCAAGGCGAGCGGGAGCGCTGCCCGCAGCTCGGCGGAGACGCGGCCCGAGGCGAGGTGGGCCCACCCGATCCGGGCGTGGCCGATGTCGTCGCGGAGGATCTGCTGCAGCGCGGCGCGGACCAGCGGCCCCTCGGCGTCGGCGCGGCAGGCCTGCAGGAACGCCGCGCCCGCGGTCTCCGCGACGCAGGTGTTGGCGATCACGTAGAGCTGACGGGCGAGCGCCGGGGACGCCCCGCGGAAGGCGGGCTCAGGGCTCGGACCGGGCGCGGGCCAGGGGACCGGGGCGCCGGCGTAGCGGGCGGCGACGCGGCGACAGATCTCGACGTGTCGGAGCTCGTCGTGGACGGCCCTTGTCGCGAGGGCCAGGACCTCGGGGACAGCCCCGTCCGAGAGCAGATCGCGGGCGATCACCGCGAAGATCGCCGACGCATTCTGCTCCGAGTCGGTGCGGCCGGCCCACACCGAGGCGACGAGCGTCCGCGCCGCGGGGGCGAGCTCCTCGATGTTCGGATCCTCAGGCAATTCGACGGAGAACACGGACATCCTTCACCCGAGCTGGACCATGCAGCAGCAGCCGTAGGGCTCGAATTCGCACGCGTAGAAGGTGCCGACGTCGCAGTCCTCGGGGCCGAGCGGCTGCGGCGGCCCGTACTCGCACTCGCAGCTGCAGCTGGTCCACTCGGGCTGCCATGGCCCGCAGTTGAAGGCCGAAGGGACCGGGCAGTCGTCGGGGCTGAGCGGCGCGTTCGGATCGCAGAAGCAGCCCAGGGGCGGGCTCCACCACCACACGTCGCATTGAAACTGCTGCGGAGCGGCGCAGTCGCCCGCCTCCAGCGGGGCGTCCGGATCGCAGACGCACTGCGTCGGCGGCTCGTACGACTCGCAGCGGAGCTGCTGGGGCGCGGCGCAGTCCTCCGGGCCGTCGATCACGCCGGTGGACGTGGCGCCGGAGCTCGCGTCCGTCACCGCCGCGGTCGTCGCCCCCGTCGTCGGCGCCGCCGTCGTCGAGGTCGAGGTCGTCGACGAGGCCCCGGACTCGCTCGTGGAGCCGCTCGTCGTCTGCGACGTGTCCGCGGTGACGCCGCTGCCGGGGCCCTCGCTCGTGCCGTCGCCGAGCGGACGGTTCGTGCAGCCGCCCCCGAGCGCGGCGCCCATGACGACGAGCACGTGGAACATGCGCGACGAGAGCTCGGCGTCCATCGTATAAGGATAGACGAGCGCGAGCCGCCGGGACAGGCCTCAGGGCCCGACGTAGCGGGCGCGCGGGCGCAGGAGGAAGCCCGCGGCGCGCTGCTCCAGCGCGTGGGCGATCCACCCGGCGACGCGGCCGAGGGCGAAGATCGCGGCCGACATCCGCGGCGCCAGG
>CAZMML010000656.1:0-3167 GCA_964567335.1 uncultured Nannocystis sp.
GAGGTCGCCAAGCGAACCGATCCTCTGAATGCGGAAGCGACTTAACCATGCGAGTTTCCCCCGACGCGCCAGTGCCAGACTGGACGGCGCTTGAGACGGCGTTCGAACACAACGCACCCGACCACCACGCCTACCTCGACCTCCAGAACGGCCAGGTGGTGACGATCAACGACGCCCGTCCGGAGGACGAGGAGAAGCGGCAGCAGATCGCCCGTTCGGGCGGCCGCTTCGTCCACCTCGATCCGGCCTCGTCGCGCGAGCAGTACCGCTGGATGGAGCGCTTCGTCGCGTCCGTCGAGGACCCGGCGCTGCGCGAGCGACTGACGCTGGCGATCGACGGCAAGGGCGCCTTTCGGCGCTTCAAGGACGTGCTCCTCTCGTACCCGGTCGAGCGCGACCGGTGGTTCTCCTACCGGGCCAACCTGCTGCACATCTACATCGACGGGTGGCTGGCGACGCAAGACGTCACGCTCGGGGCGTACCCGCCGTGGGGCAAGCCGGAGGACCCGCCGGAGCCGAACATCCCGCTCGAGAAGCCGCAAGGCGAGCGCGCGCTCGGCCCCTCCGAGACGCTGCGCCGGCAGGCGCGCGAGTTGATCGACCGCCTGCCGGCGATCGAGCTGCCCGCCGCGATCGCGTACCTGCAGTACCTGCTCGACAAGCAGCCCTCGGTCCACCACGAGCCGACCACGTGATCCGTCGGCCGGAGCTGCGCCTCGCGCCCGCGCCGGTGCGGCGCTTCAGCCGCTTCGTGGGCGTCGCGCTGGGCGGCGGGCGCGGCAAGACGACCGCGGTCGCTCGCCTCGAGCTGGACCGCGACGCGGAGGGCGCTGCGCGGGTGCGGCTCGCCGAGGCGCGCCTGCGCCACGGGCACCGCGGGAGCGGGCGTGAGCCCGAGGTCGAGGAGGGCGGGGACCCGCTCTTCCGCGACGAGGTGCTGGTCGCCTACCTGGCGCGCTGGGCCGGGCAGGAGGCGGCGGTGGCGATCGACGCGCCGCTGACGCTGCCGCCCTGCATCCGCTGTCCGCTCGCCTGTCCCGGAGTGCAGGCGTGCGAGGTGCCGGTGGTCGCGTGGATGCGGCGCCACGCGCCGGCGCTGGCGTCGTCGCGGCGCTCCGATCCGGGGAAGCCGGCGGTGACGCCCTACACCCAGCGGGCGGTCGACGTGCTGCTGACCCACGTCGGGCTCTCGCCGCGCGAGTCGCTGGGGCAGGGGATGGGGCCGCTGGCCGCGCGGGCGGCGTACCTGCGGCGGGCGCTCTCGCCGCTGCTGCGCCTCCACGAGAACCTCCTTGAGGTCCACCCGCCCGCGACCACGGCGCGCCTCTTCGGGCTCGAGGCGGAGCGGAGGCAGCGACGCAGCGACAGCGAACAGGCGTGGGACCTGCGCAAGCGGATGCTCGCGGCGCTGGAGCCGATCCTCGGGTTCCAATATGTGTGGCCCGAGGTCGTGGTCCGCAGCCCGCACGTCTTCGACGCCATCATCGCTGCGCTGACGGCCTTCCTTTGGGCGTTCGAGGGGTGGAAGGGCCCGGGCGACCTCAAGGCGGATCCGAGCGCCACGCCGCCCCTCGGGGCCGCGATCGCCGAACTGGACCTCCTGTGGCTCGAAGACGGCTGGATCTGGGCCCCTCCCGCGCGCGTGTGATTGAGCACAGGAGGGCGCAGACCGCCCCACAGGACGGCTCGTTACAGTCCAGGCTTGCCCGCCCCGCGCTGCTGGGTGCACAGTGGACGGGCGGCCCGCTGGACGCATGCACGACTTCTCACCAGATGAGCTCGACCGCCTCGAGGACGCACTCGCGGACCTCGGGCGCGAGGGCGCGGTCGGCGAGGGGTTGCCGGAGCGGCTGCGGGCGCGCCTCGGCGAGTACGAGCAGATCCTGGCGCTGACGCGCGAGGCGATGCCGCTGGAGGAGCCGCGCTCGGACCTCCTGGCGGCGGTCCTGGCCGAGGCCCACGTGCAGGCGGCGCCCGCCGCGACGCCGCAGGTGCGTCGACGCGGGCCCGGGATCTGGGAGCGCCTCCGTCGCTCGCTGCTCCTCCCCGGCGTCGCGCTGGCCGGGACCGCCGCGCTGCTGCTCTGGTGGGTCCAGCCCGGCGACGAAGAGGCGCCGCGACCGATGGCCGCCGCGCCCGCGCCGGCGGCTCCGGAGGCCCGTAGCCCCGCGCCTCCCTCGGCTGTCTCTCCAGACATGGCCGAAGAAGAGAAGGCGATCGAGGGCAAGGCCGACGATGGCGCGCCGGCCGAGGCCATCACCGTCGAGCCCGCGGCCGCGGGCGGCGCGCCGGCGCCGGCGCGCGCCGCGGCGCCGACGAAGAAGTCGGTGGCGCCCCCGCCCGCGCCGCTGCCGGGGCGCGACGGGGAGGATCAGGCCCGCGTCGACAGCGACAAGGAGACGCTCCGCGACCAGCTCGAGCGCGGCGACGCGGCCCGCGAGCGAGGGCGCTGCGCGGCGGCGGAGGACGAGTACCTCGCGGTCGCCCGCAGCAAGGGCCCCGCCGCGGAGCGGGCCAGGGCGCTGCTCGGCCTCAGCATGTGCAGCGCCGACGCCGGTCGCGCGACGGACGCGGCGCGCTACCTCTCCGAGGCCCGCCGCCTCGACCCCTCGATCGGCAAGCTCATGGAGCGCGAGGAGCGGAAGCCGACGAAGATGAAGTCGGCCGATCGCGCCGACGCGTACGACTCGCTGTGACCGAAGCGACCTGTTCGATGCGTCAGGTCGATCAGTCGACGTCGACGCCGAAGTCGACGCCGACGCTCGGCCCGTCGTAGGACGGGAAGCGGTGGTCGTAGACGGCCTTGCGCGCGCACGGGACGATCCCCCACACCTGGAGGCTCGCCGGCGCCTTGACCGAGACGCTCTCGACCTTCCCCGAGGGCAGGAGCCGGAGCTTGACCGCGAGGCGTCCGCGGCCGACCTCGCCGTAGCGGCTGGCCGAGACGACGCACTCGTGGATCCGGGGGGTGATCCGCGCGAAGTGCTTGTCGAGCACCGCCTCGCTCGGGCGCTCGCTGCCGGCGTTGAGGTCGATGGTCTGGGTCTGCTCCGCCGAGAACTCCGGGATCTTGCTGTCGTCGACGGGGACGAAGGGGGGCGGCGGGGCCTCTTCAGCGGCGCCTCCGGCCGGGTCCTCGGGCTCGCCGGCCGCGGGGGCCCCGGCCG
>CAZMML010000657.1:0-3166 GCA_964567335.1 uncultured Nannocystis sp.
CCTCTTCGAGCGCGCCCTCGACCCGGCACGCCGCGCCCAACTCGGCGCCCACTACACCGACCGCGCCGCGATCCTCGCCCTCGTCGAGCCCGTCGTCCTCGCCCCGCTCCGCCGCGAGTTCGCGGCGACCCGGATCGAGGTGGCCCGCCGACTCGGCGACCCTCTCGCCGCCGCCGCGAGCTTCCGCGCCTTCCTCGCGCGCCTGCGCCGCGTCTCCGTGCTCGACCCCGCCTGCGGCTCCGGCAACTTCCTCTACGTCGCCCTCCAGGCGCTCCAGGACCTCGAGCTCGACGTGATCCAGTGGGGCGCGCGGACCCTGCAGATCGCCCCCGAGCCCCCCGCGCTCGGACCCGAGGCGCTCCGCGGCCTCGAGAAGAGCCCCCACGCCGCCGCGCTCGCGCAGGTCGCGCGCTGGCTCGGCGAGCTCCAGTGGTCGCGCCGCACCGGCGTCCCCCGCGACCCCGCCTTCCGCCCGCGCGCCGACATCCGCTGCGTCGACGCCCTCCTCGACGCCTCCGACCCACGCGCCCCGGTCGAGACCCGCTGGCCGCCCAGCGAGTTCATCGTCGGCAACCCGCCCTTCCTCGGCGGCAAGCTGCTGCGCGGCGCCCTCGGCGACGCCTACGTCGATCAACTCTTCGCCCTCTATCGCGGCCGCGTCGCCGCCGAGTCCGACCTCGTCTGCTACGGGTTCGAGAAGGCCCGCGCCATGGTCGAGCGCGGCGAGGCCGCGCGCGTCGGCCTGCTCGCCACCCAGGCGATCCGCGGCGGAGTCAACCGCAGGACGCTCGCGCGGATCAAGCAGACCGGCGACATCTTCCTCGCCTGGTCGGACCGCCCCTGGGTGGTCGAGGGCGCCGAGGTCCACGTCTCGCTGGTCGGCTTCGACGACGGCGCCGAGCCGCAACGCACCCTCGACGGCGCCGCCGTCGCCGCGATCCACCCCGACCTCCGCGCCGGCCCCGACCTCACCCGCGCCCCGCGCCTGGCCGAGAACCTCGGCCTCGCCTTCATGGGCGACACCAAGGGCGGCCCCTTCGAGCTGACGCCCGCCCGCGCCGCCGCCCTGCTCGCGCAGCGCAACTCGAGCGGCCGCTCGAACCGCGACGTCGTCGTCCCCTGGCTCAACGGCGCCGCCGTCACCCGCGCCCCGAAGGACCTGTGGATCGTCGACTTCGGCGTCGACATGTCGGAGGCCGACGCCGCCGCCTACGAGGCCCCCTTCGCCCACGTGCGCGAGCACCTCCGGCCCCGCCGCGCGGACAACCGCCGCCACGCCTACGCCGAGCGCTGGTGGCTCCACGCCGAGCCGCGCGCCGGCATGCGCGGCGCGCTCGCCGGCCTGCCGCGCTTCCTCGGCACCGTGCGCCACGCCAAGCACCGCCTCTTCTTCTGGATCCCCGCCGGCACGCTCCCGGACAGCGCCCTCATCGTGTTCGCCCGCGCCGACGACTACACCTTCGGCGTGCTGCACTCGCGGGCCCACGCCCTCTGGTCGCGGGCCACGGGCACCCAGGTGCGCGAGCGTCAGACCGGCTTCCGCTACACCCCGACCACCACCTTCGAGACCTTCCCCTTCCCGCGGCCCGGCGACGCCCAGCGCGAGGCGATCGCCGCCGCCGCCCGCGCCCTCGACGTCGCCCGCCGCGACGCCCTCGCGCCCGGGCGCCCGCTGACCCAGCTCTACACCGAGGGCCCGCCCTGGCTGCGAGAGGCGCACGCGCGCCTCGACCACGCCGTCGGCGCCGCCTACGGCTGGCCCCGCGATCTCGGCGACGGCGACCTGCTCGCCGCCCTCCTCGCCGAGGCCGCCCGTCGCCCGCCCGCCGACGCCTGAGGATCAGGTCTGGAAGATCTCGAGCCCGCTCTGCTCGATGATCTTGATCAGCTGGTCGATCGTCGTGACCGTGATCGCCGTCGCCTTGACGTTCTTGTCGAGCACCGCGCGCTGCATCAGGTAGGGCAGATCGGCGATGTCCTTGACGCAGTAGACCGACGGGCGCTCGTTCGCCAGGGCGACGCCCGCCTCCATCAGCACGCTCGACGCCGCCTTCTCCGGGTAGATCATCAGGAAGTAGCGGCTGCGGGCCACCTTGCGCATGTCCTCGGTGGCGACCATCCCGGCCTGCTCGAAGGCGTCGGTGGTCGCCAGCGTCTCGCCCGCGTAGAAGACCCCGTGCTTGCACTTCGCCCGCAGCGCCTGGACCACGCGCATGACCCCCGCCCGCGAGTCCTCGTAGGCGCTGGGCGTCGCGTGGCCCGCCATGACCGCGGCGACGAACACCTCGTACTCGAAGCGCTCCTCCTCGGGGCGGCGCGCCGCCCCCTCGGCGCTCGCGTCGAGCCGGCCGCCGCGCTGCACCGAGAGGGCGACGATCCCGAGCAGCGCCAGCAGCACGACGATCATCCCGAGCGCGATGTAGAATTTCTGGGCGCCCTCGAGCTGCATCACGGCGACGCCGAGCACCCCCTCCGAGATCAGGGCGACCAGGGCCATGAGCCCGATCGGCCCCTTGATCACGGAGACGAGCCCGACGCGCCCCTCGCCCGCCGGTGTGGTGGATCCCTGCGTCACGACCAACCCCGCCCAGGATAGACCGCGATCCTCCGCGCCCTCTCGTGCAGAGTCTTCGCGGCCCAGGGCCAGTCGACGCAGCCGCTGCGCCTCCTGGCTCGCGTGGGCGACGCACGCGACGGCGCGAGTGAGCCTCTGGTTCGCCGCCGAACCGCCGTCGTCGTGCGAGTGTGGCAACACACGCAACGGACGCCTCCGCCGACGCGCGCGCGGGTGAGCGCCGCAATTATCTTGCCCGCCCGTGACGCAGACCGACCCCATGTTCGAGGCACGCGCAGCGCTGCGCTCGGTGCTCGGCGACTCGGCGCTGCGCGGGCTCCTGCGCCCGGACCCGCGCCTCGACGCGTGCGGCTTTGTGGCGGTGTGGGCAACGCTCCTCGGCCTCGGTGCAGGGCTCGTGCTGCTGCCCCTGGGGCCCTTATGGGCGCTGTGTCTGGTGCTGCAGGGTTTCGCCCTGCAGCTGCTGGTGCTGCTCTTCCACGATCTCTTCCTCCACCGCGGCGTCGGCGGGCCGCGCGGGTCGTGGGTCCTCGGCGTGGTCTGCACGCTGCCGATCTTCATCCGGCCGACGGCGTACACGCTCTTTCACCG
>CAZMML010000658.1:0-3160 GCA_964567335.1 uncultured Nannocystis sp.
GACGCGCTCGGCAAGGCGGTGCAGCTGCTCGCCGGCGCGGCCATGCACCTCGCGGGCCTCGGCAAGGCGCGCAAGGTCGAGGCCGCGATGATGCAGGCGAGCCCCTTCCTGCGCATGTTTGGGATCGTGCTCCTCGGGGTCGAGGTCCTCGACCAGGCGGTCGTCGCGGCCCGCCTCCGCGCGGCGCGGGGCGACGACCCGCACCTCGTCGGCAAGCAGCGCAACCTCGAGTTCTTCGTCAGCACGCTCCTCCCGCAGGCGATCGCGCTGGGCAAGTCGATCCAGTCCGGGGACGAGAGCTGCCTCGACCCCTCGCTCTTCACCTGATTCGGCGCGCCGCGCCTACATCGCCCAGGTGCCCACGGTGTCCGGGCAATTGGGGGTGTAGGTGCCGAGGCGCTGCCAGACCCCGCCCGAGGCGTCGAGCGTGTAGGCCGCCATCGGGCCGCAGACGTCGCCCTTGGCGTCGAAGTCGAGGGGCCCGCTCAGGCCCGTGACGTTGACCCGCTCGCCCGCCGCGAAGGCGCCCGTCGCCGCGGGGACGAAGGTCTCTGGCGAGTCGGCGAAGCGGACCTCCACCCCGGCCAGATCGGCGAGCGACGAGACCGCCTTCGAGACCGCGGGCCCGACCACCAGGCTCCCGGCCTTCACGGCCGACATCGCCAGCAGCGAGCTCATCGTCGCGTCGTAGGCGTAGACCGCCTCGCCGGGCAGGTTCGGATCTCCGGTCCGATCGCGGAGGACCGCGAGCCCCTCAGCCTCGAGGTCTGGCCCGACCGCGATCACGACCCCTGCGAGCGTGGGATCGGCGAGCGCCGCGATCGCGCCCATCGCCCGGGAGGGCACGTAGATCTTCTCCGGCCAGCTCATCCCGGTGGCCTTGTAGTGGGCGAGGATCTCGCCGACCTCGCTGCGCCCGAGCAGCACCAGCGCGCTCGGGACGCCGAGGTCCCCGAGGTACCCGTCGAGCGTTGCGATCGCGGCCTCGGTCGACTTGTAGGTCGAGATGTACTGCCCCCCGCCGATCTGCGGGATCCGGAAGAGGCTACCGGCAGGGTCCGTCGCCACCCCGCCGTAGAGGGAGAGGCCGTAGACGTTGTCGGCCGGCATGATGTACGCGTCGGCGTCGGGGTTCGAGGCGAAGTCCGAGCCCATCCACGCGCCCATCGCGGCGCCCTGGTAGGTCGCGTCGCCCATCGCCGAGAACACCAGATCGCCCGAGTCGAGCGTCTCCATCTCCGCGGTGGTCATCGGCCCCATCGTGAACGCGAATACCCGCTTCGCGAAGGTCACCTCCTTGACCACCGTCGTCAGCTCGATGTCGTCGAGCGGACCGATGAGCACCGGGATCGTCAGCGTGTCCCCGAGGTGCTTGGCCGCCGCAGACGCGGCGGTCGGCGAGCTCTGGGTGTCGCACACGACCGCCGCGATCCGGGCCTTGTCTTGCAGCGTCCCGCGGGCGTTAAAGTCCTTGATCGCCGCCAGCGCCGCCTTCTCGGCCGCCGCCCCGAGCGCCGCGTCCGCGCCCGTCTTCGGCACCAGCAGCCCGACGAAGACCACGTCGTCCGCGACCTCCCCGTCGGGGTAGATCGGCGCCCCGCACTGCTCCGACGCCGTCGACACGCAGAGGCGGTTGTCCGTCGAGTTGGTGCAGATGAAGTCCTCCCCGAGCCCCTCGCACTGCGAGTTCGACTTGCAGCCGCCCTTCTGCACCTGACAGACCTTCTGGACGCAGACCATCGGCCGGCCGTCTTCGAAGAAGTCGGCGCAGTCCTCCGGGCTGTAGCACTCCGTGAAGTCGTAGGTCGCCGAGCAGGCGCCCGCGAGGCCGCCGCACGCGAGCAGCGCGGCCAAGGTGCGCGGGCCAGTGATCCGAGGGACAGCGATCCGAGGGACGAGCAGCGACAACATTGGTTCCGAGCTCCGAGGCTTAGAAGCGGTAGACATAGCCGAGGCCCGACTGACCGGGACCGACCTGCGGCCGCAGCGCCTGCGCGGCGCGGTTTTTGCGGGCCTTCGGCACCAGCAGCAGGATGATGCCCACCGCCGCGAGCACCCCGCCGGCGATGAAGAAGCCGTCGGCGATCGCCGCCGAGGTCTTGCCCTTCTGCCCGGCCTCTCGCTGAGCGTCGAGCGTGTCGGCCGCCTCGAACTCGCTGAAGTGGCGCCGCGTCAACCCGCCTGCGATCCCGCCGCCGAGCAGCAGGCCCGCGCCGAGGCTGAGCATCGTGATCCCGAGCGGGCGCAGGACCTTGTTCTTCTGCGGCGGAGGCGGCGTGTCGGTGACGGGCGGCGGCTGCGGGCCCGGCGGCGGCTCGTTCGGCTTCACCTCCGGCGTCGGCGGCTTCGGCGTGTCGGGCTGCGGGTTGCGCTTCGCCTCCTCGCGCTTGCGGATCTCGACGATCTTCTCGAGCGCGCCGAGGCGCTGCAGGGCCTTGTCCCGCAGGGCGACGTCGACGTTGTCATCGGCGATGAACTTCTCGTAGTACGCGATCGCCGCGTCGATGTTGTTGGCCTCCTCGTAGGCCCGCCCGATGTTGAAGAGGATCGCCGGCTCGTTCTGCAGCTGGTACGCGCGCTCGAAGAACGAGACAGCGCCGACGTAGTCCTTCTCTTTGTACTTCTCGCGAGCCTGGCCGATGAGGGACTCGAAGGTGTCCCCCTCGCCGCTCGGCGCTGCAGCGGCAGGCGCCGCGCTGGCGCTCGCGGGCGCCGGCGTCACCCGCAGCGCGATGGGCACGTACGCCGCCGCGTGCGCCGAGCGCACGGGGGCGCCCTGAACGCCAAGAGTCACAGCCACGATCGTGCTCAGGAGCTTCTGCATGGATCCCTCGCAGGCGCCTCAGACTAACGCTTTTTTCCCATCGGGATATCGAGCAAATCTTCGTCGCCCCCAGGCTTGGGGGTCGGGCGAGGTTTGCTCGGTCCCTCGGGCGGCTTCGTCCCGCTACCCGTGGGCTTTTTGCCGGTCCCTCCGCCCGCCGGCCGGGTCGGAGTCTGCGGCGACGAGGCCGCGGCCCCCTTCGGCGAGAGCTGGTAGTCGTAGGCCTGGTCCTTCACCGACCCGACGCTGAGCGCCGTCTGCAGCGGCGCGAAGCCCTCTGCGCTCAGCGCCAGGTTGTACTTCCCGGCGTGCAGCGGCACCTCCACCGGGGTCGAG
>CAZMML010000659.1:0-3155 GCA_964567335.1 uncultured Nannocystis sp.
TGTCCTGGCGGATGCGCTCGAAGACGGCGCTGTCGGTCACGGTGGTCATGGCAGCGGGGCGGCGGCGTAGGGCGCGAGGCCGAGGTCGAGCGGCGAGCCGGGGAGCTCGCGCGGCGGGGCCTCGGCGAGGTCCCAGGCGCGGAGGCCGGTGTTGCGATCGCCGAAGTAGAGGACGTCGCCGATCACCTCGAGGGTCTGCTCGACCGACTGCAGGCCGGAGAGGACCTCGACGAGGGGGGTGTCGAGGTCGAGGTCGGCGCGGTAGACGGCGACCTCACTGAAGTCGGGGCGGTAGGCGGCGAGGTAGACGTGGTCGTCTCCAGGGCCGAGGTCGAAGGCCTGCGGGAGCTGGAGCTGGTCGATCCCGAGGGCGGCGAGGCGCTCGGGCGCGACCGCCCAGGTGAGCGCGCCGGTGGCGAGGTCGAGGCGCTCGACGCCGGTGGTGAGGATCAGGGCGGTGCGGCCGCTCGGGTCGGCGGGGTCGAGGCGCCACTGGCGCGCCCACTGGCCCCGTAGCGCGAGGGGCTGGACCCCGGGGGCCTTCGGGTCGAAGTCGTAGAGGGCGCCGCTGCGGCGGTCGAGGGCCGCGACGTGGCCGGTCGGGTCGGCGGGGACGAGGCCGTGCTCGCGATCGACGCGGTCGAGAAAGAAGAAGAGGACGTCGCCGCAGAGCAGCGCCTCCGCGGCCTCGGGGTCGCCGTCGGCGTCGGCGACGGCGGCGATGTTGACGCGCTCGGCCAGGACCGGGGCGTCGGGGCGGGCGAGGTCCCAGACCTGGACCTCGGGGGCGCCGAAGAGGGTGACGTAGGCGAGCCCGTCGGGGGCGAGGACGACGTCGTGCGGGTTGGCGCTGACGGCGTCGCCGGGCGCCTCGATCGCGCGCTGGGCGAGGAGGTGGAGGTCGTCTGAGGCGAGGACGTCGAGGGCGTCGAGGCCGTAGCGGTGGAGCACGAGCGCGAGGTCGCCGGCGGCGCGGGGACGGGCGTCGGTGCTGCCGACGGCGAGGTCGGGGCGGGCTTTGAAGGCGGCGAGCTCGACGACGCTGACCCCGCCGGTGGCGAAGTCGGTGGTGGTGACGAGGAGGCGGGTCGGATCCGTCGGCTCGCCGAGGCAGGCGCCGACCTCGGCGGGGTAGCCGACGATCGGCGGCGGGGCGTCCCCGGGCGGCGGGCCGTCTCCCGGCGGCGGGGCGAATTCGCAGGCGAGGACAGGTGTGGGGAGGCAGGTCCGGATGTTCATGGTCTTCAGGGCAGGGCAATGAAGGTCCAGGGCGCGATCGGCGCGGCGACGCCGCTGGCCTCGACCTCCTCGGGGGCGCCGCTGGCGAGGTCCCAGGCGCGCACGCGGGGGGCGTCGGCGGCGGCGTCGCCGACCCACAGGGTGTCGCCGAGGCGCTCGAGCATGCGGTCGCCGGAGCTGAGGCCCTCGATGACCTTGACGGGGGTCTCCGGGGCGGCGTCGTCCAGGCCGACGTGGAAGACGGCCTGGGCGGGGAACTCGCCGTCGGTGGCGGTGAGGTAGATCGAGGCGCCGTCCGGGGCGAGCGCGAAGGCCTGCAGGTCGAAGCCGTCGAGGCCGGCGGCGGCGAGGCGCTCGGGGGCGACCGCCCAGGAGGAGGTGCCGCCGCGCAGGTCGACGCGCTCGACGCCGGAGGTGAGGACGAGGGCGCTCCGGCGCTCGGGGTCGCTCGGGTCGCGGCGGAACTGCTTGGGCCAGGGGCCGAGGAGCTCGATCGCCTGCACGCCCTCGGCGTCGGGGTCGAGGTCGATCGGGGCGCGCTCGTCGAGATCGACGGCGACGAGGTAGCTGCGGTCGACCGGGGTGAAGTCGACGAGGCGCTGGATGCCGACGAAGAGGGTGCGGCCGCAGACGAGCGCGGCGCCGGCCTCGGGGCTGCCGTCGTCGTCGGCGAAGGCCGAGAGGTCGACGCTTCCGGCGAGCCAGTCGCCGGGGGCGCGCGTGAAGTCGTAGACCTGCACCGCGGGGGCGCCGAAGAGGGGGACGTAGGCGAGGCCCTCGCCGTCGAAGACGACGCCCTGGGGGTTGGGCTCGGCGACGCCCGGGGCGGCGACGTCGGCGCTGCCGACGAGGGACCAGTCGGCGCGGGAGACGAGGTCGAGGCGGTTGGTGCCGAAGCGGTGGACCATGACGAGGTGGTCCGCGCTGGCGCCGAGGACGGTGTCGGTGGTGGCCGGGAGGAGGTCGGGGGTGAGGGTGGGGCCGGCGAGGTCGATGCGGGCGAGGCCGGCGGGGTCGACGAAGTTGTTGGTGATCAGCGCCAGCGCGTCGGCGCTCTCGGGGCCGAAGTCGCAGGGGAGGTCGAGGTCGAGGCCGCCGGGCGGGGGGGCTTCGCTCGGGGCGCAGGCGAGGAGGGGGAGGAGGAGGGGGAGCGCGGGCTTGCGGATCATGGTGGTTCTCGGCGTGAGGGGCGGGGCCTTTCGAAGTCGACCCGGAGGGAGGTCCAGAGGCTGGTGCCAGGGAGGGGGTAGAAGAAGAAGTCGCTGAGCGGGACGGGGACGGGGGCGGCGCCGGCGACCGGCGGGGTCCAGGTGGTGACGCGGGCGCCGAGCAGGTTGCGCACCTCGGCGGCGAGGTGGATCCGATCGATGAGGTGGAGCTCGATGAAGGCGCCGTGGAGCGTGCGCGCGGGGACCTCGAAGCGGCCGCTGGGATCGAGGAAGGTGCGCGCGCTGTGCTCGAGGGTGTAGCCGAGGCGCGGGTGGATCCGGGCGCCGCGGACGACGAAGGCGCGGCCGACGGCGACCTGCGCGAAGAGGTCGTGGCGCGGTCGGCCAGGGAGCGGCTGGCCCTGCATCGAGGGGACGGCGCTGTCGTTGCGGGTGGCGAGGAGGGTGTAGCTGCCGCGCAGCTCGAGGTCGCCGCCGAGGAGGCCGAGCGCCGCGCCGCTCTCGAGGCCGTGGACGCGGGCGCGGTCGAGGTTGCTCGGGAGCAGGTAGGGGCCGCTCTGGGTCCACGCGATCAGGTCCTCGGACCAGGTGGCGAAGCCGGCCGCGTGGGCGTGGAGGGCGGCGGCGCCGCGGGAGAGGTCGAGGAGGAGGCCGAGGTCGGCGCTGGTGCCTCGCTCGGGGCGGAGGCCCTCGTTGCCGACGGCGTAGCCGCGGTCGCCGAAGAGCTCGGAGAGGGTGGGGGGGCGG
>CAZMML010000660.1:0-3153 GCA_964567335.1 uncultured Nannocystis sp.
TCGCCCGCAGGCCGTCCTCCTGGAAGCGCGCCGCGGGGTCCCCCACCGCGCGGACCACCCCGCGCCGGAGGTCGTCCAGGCCGCCGAAGCAGTCGGTGAAGACGGCGCGGATCGGGTTCCAGGCGAAGGCGTTGATCGTGAAGTCGCGGCGCGCGAGGTCCTCGCGGAGGTCGCGGTGGAAGCGGACCTCGCTCGGGCGCCGCCCGTCCTCATAACCAGCCTCCCCGCGGAAGGTCGTCACCTCGGTGTGGACCTTCTCGTCGCCACGGCCGTGGACGACGGTCACGGTGCCGTGGGCGACCCCCGTCGGGATCGTGCGCTTGAAGAGCCGCGTGACCTCCTCGGGCGTGGCGCTGCTGGCCAGATCCCAGTCGCCGTGGGGTCGGCCCAGCAGCGCGTCGCGGACGGCCCCGCCGACCAGGACCACCTCGTGCCCGGCCTGGTGGAGGATCTCCGCGACCTGGAGGAGGGCCCTTGGGATCAGCGCCTCGCGGAGCCGTGCCGCCGCCGCCTCGGGGGTCGTGGGGATGTTCATCGGCCGCAACGCTATCACTCGCGCGCGCCTTCGGGCACGGGTAGACTTGCGATCGTCCCATGGACTTCCCGCTTCGGATCACCCCCCTGCTCCGTCCCCTGCTCGTCCCACTCCGCGCGACCGGCGAGCGGGCGGTCGCGCGGGTCGGTACGGGCCGGATCGAGGTCGAATTCGGCGTGCTCTTCCGCGGCCGCTTTCCGCTCGAACAGGTCGAGCACATCGGTCACGACGCCTGGCCCTGGTGGGGCGGGCTCGGCGTCCGTCTCGGCACCCGCGGGCGCGCCTACGTGCTCGGTTCCTCGCAGGGGGTCGTCCGCCTCCACTTCACCCGTCCGCAGCGGGTCTACGCGCCGATCCCGTGGCGGTGCAGCGAGCTCTACCTCTCCCTGCACGACCCGGGCGGCTTCATCGCCACGGTCCAGGCCGAGGCGCTCATGGCCGCCGCCTGAGCGCCCGCGGGCCCGCGCGGCCGCGGCTCACGACGGAGCCTAGAACGACATCGGCAGGTCCCACGCCGAGAGCAGCAGGTTGTTCACGTACTTGACCGGCGTGAACCACAGCTTGCCGCTCGGGCTGACCGCCACGCGGCCCTTCCCGGGCATGGTCTGGAAGGGCTCGACGACCCCGGTGAAGGGCTCGATCCGGACCACCGCGAGGGTCGAGAGGCTCGCGTACACGTGGCCGGTGAACGAGTCGTGGCTCAGCGAGGTCACGTCCGCCATCAGGTCGACCAGCAGATCGGCCTGCTTGGTCAGCGTGTTGAAGCGGTAGACCCGCCCGCCGAGGAGCGCGACGAGCAGGTGGACCGGGCTGACCGGCGCGCTCGCGCTGACGCGGGCGTCGAAGGTGAAGACGATGTCCTGCGTCATCTTGTCGAGGTCGGCCGTGTTGTACTCGCCGTTGTTCGTGCTGTTGCCGACGTAGAGCACGCGGTCCTCGCCCCACGTCAGGCCGTGCGGACCCGCGTCGGCGGCCGTGTTGCCGAAGGGGCCGCTGCCCTGGGTCGCCTTGGCGACGATGACGATCGGCAGCGGGTTGTTCGGGTCCTCCTCGACCAGGCGCGCGACGCCCTGCGGCGGGTTCGCCTGGCAGCCGCAGGTCGGGCAGCACGTGTACGTGATCGCCACCTCGCCGAGGCCCTCGACCGGCGCCGGCGGGGGCTCGCCGCCCGCCGCCACCGGCAGGTCGAGCTTCACCTGCGGCACCGTCAGCCGGCGCAGCACCTTGACCTCGCCCATGTTGAGGTTGGCGACGCCCGTCCAGGTCGTCAGATCGCCCGCCGGCGTGAGGCGGCGCAGGTAGTCGGCGCCGCTGCGGAGCGTCACCATCCACGCGTTGCAGTCGTCGGCGAAGTCGATCCCGCCGATGTCGACCGAGAAGGGCCCGTTGAGCAGGTCGAGCGCGGGATCCTGGCACTCGATCACGCGCTGGCAGCTGCAGAAGGTGCCCCAACAGTGGCCCTCGCCCGTGCAGGCGACGTCGGCGCAGGGCGCGATCGCCAGGCACTCGCCGACCCCGTCGCACACGCTGCCGGGCCCGCAGCTCTTGCCGCCGCACGTGACCGCGGGGCCGGCGAGCTTGCACATCGCGTCGGGCGGGACGCACTCGCCGCTGATCACGTCGCACACCTGGTCTTGCGGACAGGGCGCAGGATCCTGGCCCTGGCAGCTCGTCACGCACACGTCCCCCTGACAGGTCTGGTTGGGCTGGTCGCAGATCCCGCAGCCGCCCGCGGTCGACCCGCTCGAGCTGCCGGCGCTCGTCGTGCTCGTCGCGCTCGTGCCCTCGGTGGTGTCGGTGCTGCCCTGCGTCCCGCTCGATCCCTCCGCCGTCATGCCCGTCGTCACGCCCGTCGTGGGCGCCTCGCTGGTCGATCCCGGGGTCGTGTTCGTCGTCGTCCCGGGCGTCGTGTTCGTCGTCGTCCCAGACGTCGTGCTCGTCGTCGTGCTCGTGCTGGTCTCCGTGGTTTGCTCGCCGCTGTCGCCGCACGCGAGGGCCCCGGTGAGGAGAAGCAGCGGGAGGGACCCAAGGAGATGAGAGCGCCAGGCCATGGGCTCGCATCGTATAGCGATGCCCGCGGGCCGGCGGCTGTGCTATAGGCGCGCGGTGTCGAGCGAGTCCCCGCAGGCCGAGCTCCTGCCCCCCGAAGTGCTGCTCTCGGTCGCCCAGGAGCCCGCGCGACCCACCCTGTACCTCTCCGAAGGCTTCGGGCCCGTCCCCGAGCGCACGCCCGGAGAGGAGCCCGAGCACGTGCGCGCGCTCGTCCAGGCGCGCGAGCCCTTCGCCGCGGTGCAGGCCGCCGGCGCGCGCTGGCTCGCCGCGGCCGAGGCCAGCGCGTCCGGGCCGCTCGCGCTGGTCGACGCGGCCGAGCTCGCCGATCCGCCCGCGAGCTCGCGCTGGGCCGAGGTCGCCGGCGCCGCCCGGGCCGAGCTCCTCGGCCGCGGCGTCCAGGAGCTGCTCTCGCTCTCGCCGACGATCCTGCTCTTCCGCCTGACCCCGCGGCACGGCGCGCACGTGCTCCACGCCCTACGGACGCGCCTCGCCGCCGGGGAGGAGATCGGCGCCGAGCTCGTCCTCCTCGACTACCTCGTGTTCGCCGGGATCACCTACTGGCTGCA
>CAZMML010000661.1:0-3149 GCA_964567335.1 uncultured Nannocystis sp.
CGCAGCGCTACATCGCTCAGCGCGGGCACCCGCGGCTGCGGATGCGCCACATGCCCTTCGCGGTCGACCTGTGCGCGCGCGACCGCTGGGTCCGATTGATGGGAGAGGCGCTCGATGAGGCCGGCCTCGAGGCGGGCTCCGCCGCGACGCTGCGGGCGTTCTTCGCCGCGACGGCGACCTTCCTGATCAACCGCGGTTGACCCTCAGGTCGCTCCCCGGGAACTCGACGCCGCCGACGACGACCGCGTAGATGAGGTCAGGGCCGGGGGCGGCGACGAAGGAGTGCGAGCTCCCGGCGGGCAAGGTGACGGTGTCGCCGGCGCGGACGACGGAGCCGTCGCTGTCGATGTAGGCGCCCTGGAGGACGATGACGCGCTCCTCGCCGAGGTGGCGGTGCTCCGGGAACAGGGCGCCGGCGGCGACGCGGACGAAGCCGACGTCGGCGCCCGCGACGGCCGGGCCGCCCTCGAGGTGGACCAGCTCGACCCCGGGGAGGAAGCCCTGCCACACCTCGGGGCGGGCGAGCGAGGTGAGGAGCTCGCGCGCGCGCTCGTGCGCGACATCGATCAGGCGCGCGAAGCGACCGGCGAAGGGGGCGAAGCGGTGCTCCGGGCGGACAGCGGTCGCGAGGAGTCGGGCGCGCAGCCCGAGCGCCGGCGCGACGGGCGGGAGCGCGAGCGAGAGCGAGGTCAGTGCTTCAGCAGACATGTCCTTGGGGTCATCGGAGTCGTGAAAGAGGTCGTCTTCGGGTAGGCGGCTCATGGCGCCTCCTTATCTGGGCCGGAGATCGCGGCCCGCAGCTTGGCGAGGCCGGCGGCCGTGCGGGACTTCACGGTGCCGATCGGGATCGCCAGGCGCTCGGCGATCTCGCTGGCGGAGAGGCCCTCGAAGTAGGCGAGCTCGAGGACCTGACGTTGGGCCGCCGGTAGCTCGTCGAGGGCGCGGCGGACGAGGCCGTGGTCGAGGTTCTGGCCGGGCTCGTCGCCGGACGCCGGGCCGAGCTCGTCGAGGGTCCGCTCCTCGATCGACTCGACGCGGACGCGGCCGGCGCGGCGGCAGCGGTCGAGGGCGCGGCTCCGCAAGCGGATGAGCACCCAGGTCCGGACGCTTCCGCGCTCGGGGTCATAGTCGCCGCACTTCTGCCAGACCTCCATCAGGACGTCATGAACGAGGTCCTCGGCCTCGCGGCGTCCGCCCAGGATCCGGATCGCCGTGGCGAGCAAGAGGGAGCTGTAACGGTCGTAGAGGTGGCCGAGCGCGTCGCTGTCGCCGCGGGCCATCGCGGCCAGGAGATCGCTGTCGCTGCGTTCAGGAAGGCCCATACTCCTCGTGTGTGGTGCGACTATACGTTGGGCAAATGTGGTCGCGTCAAGCATCGGCAAGGGGCGGTCGACCCTCAGAGCTCCGTACGCGCGACACCGGCGGGCGGATCGACGCCTCGCCGCTGAAGTTCGCTCCAGACCTCGTCGCGATCCACGTGGACCAAGATCGCCACGAGGTCGCCGGGACGCGCCCACTCGAGTCCGCGTGAGAGCGCCTGGACCTCGCCGGCGGCGCGCTCGCGCGCGACGCCGCGGGCCTGCAGGGCGGCCTCGAGCAGCGCGGGCACCTCGCCGGGCCGGCGGCCGCGGAGGTAGTGGTCGAGGTCGCGGGTCAGGACGAGGTCGGGGCGGAGGTCGCCGACGGCGCGGGCGACGGCGCGGATGTCGTCGTCGCGGCGGTCACCGGCGACGCCGATGCTGACGAGGAGGCGACGCTCGCCGCGGAGGTGGGCGAGGAGCGGCGCGATGCTCCGGAGTCCGTCCGGGTTGTGGGCGAAGTCGAGGAAGACATGGACGCCGGCGACCGTGAGGTGATGGGCGCGGCCGGGGTTCGACGCGAAGCTGCGGAGTCCGGCGAGCACCGACGCGTCCGGGAGCCCGAGGGCGTCGGCGAGGGCGGCGGCGGCGAGGGCGTTGGCGACGTTGTGGGTGGCGGCGCCGCCGAAAGCGCTCGGTAGCTCGGCGGCGGGCAGGAGCGGCTCGTCAGGAGCGGCGGGGCGACCGCGGGTCAGCAAGCCCTCGCGGGAGAGGAAGTAGACGCGTCCGCCGGCCGCGCGGTGGCGGAGGAGGCGGGGGTGCGCGGGGTCGAGGGAGAACCAGGTGACGGGCGCGGGGAAGTGGTCGGTGGGGAGATCGAGGAGCGGCGGGGAGTCGGCGCCGAGGACGATCTGGCCGGCGGGGCGGACGGCGCGGGCGACTACGGCCTTGACGCGCGCCATGCCGGCGAGGTCGTCGATGCCGTGCTCGCCCAGGTGGTCGGCCGAGACGTTGGTGATGCAAGCGGCGTCGACCGGGGCGACGCCGAGGCCGCGGCGGAGGATCCCGCCGCGCGCGACCTCCAGTACGGCGAGGGTGACGCGGGGGTCGCGGAGCACGGTCCGCGCCGCGCCGGGTCCGGTCCAGTCGCCGGGATCGACGAGCTGCTCGTCGATCGCGAGGCCGTCGGTCGAGGTGTTCCCGGGGACATGTCCGGCGCAGCGGGCGATCCGCGCGAGCATCCGGGCGGTGGTCGTCTTGCCGTTGGTGCCGGTGATCAGCGCGATCGGGGCGGCGCACAAGGTGTCCCAGGGGACATCCGCGAGCGCGGGCGGCCGGGCGCGGGGCCAGGTGCGGGAGCCGCGGCCGACGCCGATCGAGAGGCTGTCGTCGTCGAGGAGGAGCGGGAGCCCGCGCGCGCCGGCGCCGGACAGGAGCTCGGAGAGGCCCGGGACGGCCTCGCGCTCGCGGGCGCGGCGCCACGCGGGGAGTTGGGCGTCGAGGTCCCCGGGGACGAGGCCGAGGGCCCAGTCGTTGACGTCGGTGGCGAGGTAGAGGGCGTCGAGCGGGGCGGTGAAGCTGAGGGCCGCGCCGTCGCGGGCGGGGTAGATGCGCAGGGCGTAGGCCGGGGTCCAGCCGAGCGCGGCGGCGGCGCGCACGAGCCGGTCTCGCCAGGCGTCGGCGAGCGCCTGAGGGTCGTCCGCGGGGTCGAACGCGACCTCGGCGATCGCTCCCGGGGACTCGAGGTCGAGGCTCGGTCCGGTCAAGCGGCGCGAGTCGATCAGGCGCATCTAGACGTGAGGATCGCCGATCGCACCCGCGCCGGCAACCGCGGGACGCGGTGGCGACCCG
>CAZMML010000662.1:0-3149 GCA_964567335.1 uncultured Nannocystis sp.
GACCTCGGCACCCTCTCGATCATCCACCAGCGCGGCGAGGCCGCGACCTTCCAGGACCTCCTCCCCGCGCTGCGCGAGGGCTTCGTCCTCCCGGTCGAGGGGCTCTCGGCCGCCGGCGAGGAGCTGCGCGCCGAGCTCGTGATCCGGCGCCTCAAATTCCTGCACGACCGCGTGCAGCAGGCCGCCTACGCGCTGATCGACGTCGACCGGCGGCGCGCGGTCCACCTCGAGATCGGCCGCCTCCTCCTCGCGCGGCTGACCCCCGAGGAGGTCCAGGCGCGCGTCTTCGAGGTCGCTGACCACCTCAACACCGGCCTGCCGCTGATCGACGACCCGCAGGAGCGGCTCCGCCTCGCCGAGCTCGACCTCGCCGCGGCGACGCGCGCGCAGTCGTCGATGGCCCACGCGATCGCCCTCCGCTACTTCGACGCGGGGCTCGGCCTCTTGCCCGCGGACGCGTGGACGACCCACTACCCCCTCGCGCTCGCGCTGCACCGCGAGGCCGGGCGCTCCGCCTACCTCAGCGGCGACTTCGAGCGGGCCGCGCCGCTCCTCGACGCGGCCCTCGCCGCCGCCCGCACGGCGCTCGAGCGCGAGGAGATCCACCGCGTCCGGATGAACGCGCTGATGACCCAGGGCCGCTTCGTCGAGGGGATCCGCGAGGGTTACCGCGCCCTCCGCCTCTTCGGCGTCGACCTCCCCGAGCCCCAGGCCGAGCTCGAGGCCGAGCTCGCCCGCGAGCTCGAGGACGTCCGCGCCCGGCTCGGCGAGCGGGCGATCGCCGACCTCGAGGGCGCCCCGGCGATGACCGACGTCGGCCAGAAGGTCGCGCTCGAGCTGCTGATCGACCTCTGGGCGCTCGCCTACCTCGCGGCCGCCTCGACCCTGCTCTGCCTCTGCTCGGCGCGGATCACCCGCATGTCGCTGGACCACGGCAACGCCCCCGCCTCGTCCTTCGGCTACGTCAGCTACGGCATGCTCGTCGGCCTCGCCGGCGACCACGCCACCGCCTACGAGCTCGGCCACCTCGCCCTCCGCCTCACCGAGCGCTACCAGCACCGCGGCGTCGTCGGCAAGGTCATCAACCTCTTCTGCCACTCCGAGAACCCCTACCGCCGCCCCTTCCGCACCAACATCCCCCTCTACGAGCGCTCGCACCAGGCCTGCATGGAGGCCGGCGACATGGTCTACGGGGTGTGGGCGCTCTTCTTCAACGTCCTCACGCGCCTCACCGCCGGCGACCCGCTCCCCGCGGTCGCCGCCCAGGCCGCCGCCTTCCTCCCCGCCGTCCGCAAGATCGGCGACGAGAACGTCCTCTGGGCCTATCAGGCCCTCATCCGCACGATCCGGGGCCTCGCCGGCGACGCCCCCGACCCGCTCGTCCTCGACGACGAGGGCTTCGACAGCGCCGCCGTCCACGCGCTGTGGACCCGCAACGGCTTCGACAGCGGCATCAACTGGATGGCCTACCTGCGGATGATGCTCCATATCACCTACGGCGACCCGGCCACGGCCCTCGCGCTCGCCCGCGAGGCCCTGCCCCGCCTCGGCGCCAACTTCGGCTTCTTCCCGCAGACCCTGCACAACTTCTACGGCTCGCTCGCCGCCCTCGCGCTCGCCCGCGACGCCGAGGGCGACGCGCGCGCCGAGCTCCTCCGCCGCGTCGACGAGGGCCAGGTCGCGCTGCGCCGCTGGGCGGAGAACGGCCCCGACAACTTCCTCCACCGCCACCTCCTCGTCGAGGCGGAGCGCGCCGCGCTCGCGGGCCAGATCGACGCGCTCGACCTCTACGACCGGGCGATCGCCGCGGCCGCCGAGCAGGACTGCCTCCACGTCGAGGCCCTCGCCGCCGAGCTCGCCGGCCGCATGTGGCTCGCGCGCGAGCGCCCCGCCCTCGCCCGCCCCTACCTCGCACGCGCCCGCGACGCCTACCGCGCCTGGGGCGCCGAGCGCAAGGTCGCGGCGCTCGAGGCGCGCCTCGCCGGCCTCCCCGGGGAGCCGCGCGCCGGCGGCGCGACCCCGACGACCGTCAACACCACCACCCAGGCGCGCCAGGCCACGCTCGACGTGGCGACCCTCGTCAAGGCGTCGCAGGCGATCGCCAGCGAGATCGAGCTCGGCCGCCTCGTCGAGAAGATGCTCGAGATCCTGGTCGAGCACGCCGGCGCCGAGCGCGGCGCCCGCCTCGTCCAGGCCGGCGGCGAGTGGACCGTCGAGGCCGAGCTCCGCCTCTCGCGCGGCGTCCCGACGATCACCCGCGCCGCCCGGGCCGACGGCGCCGACCCCGGACGCGGCCTCGCGCTCCGCGTCGTCCAATACGTCGCCCGCACCCACGAGGCCGTCGTGCTCGCGGACGCCGCCCACGAGGGCGCCTTCACCCGCGACCCCTACGTCGTCGCCCGTCGGCCGCGCTCCCTCATGTGCTCCCCGCTCGTCCGTCAGGGCGCGCTGCTCGGCGTCCTCTACTTCGAGAACAACCTCGCGCCGCAGGTCTTCGTCCCGGCGCGGGTCGAGACCCTGCGGCTCCTCGGCGCCCAGGCCGCGATCTCGCTCGAGAACGCGAGGCTCTACGAGACCCTCGAGGCGCGCGTGCGAGAGCGGACCGAGCAGCTCTCGGTCGCGCTCCGCGACGTCGAGGCGAAGAGCGCCCAGATCGTCGCGCTGAACCAGCGCCTCAAGGCCGAGAACGTGCGCCTCGTCGCCGAGCTCGACGTCTCGCGCCGCCTGCAGCGCCTCGTCCTCCCCGAGGGGGAGCACCTGCGGGCCCACCCCGGCTACGACATCGCCTGCCACATGCAGCCCGCCGACGAGGTCGGCGGCGACTACTACGACGTGATCCCGACCGCCGGCGGCCTCAAGATCGGGATCGGCGACGTCACCGGCCACGGGGTCGAGAGCGGCGCCTTCATGCTCATGGTCCACGCGGCCGTCCGCACCCTGGTGACCGCCGGCGAGACCGACCCGCGGCGCCTCCTGATCCGCCTCAACCAGGCGCTCTACGGGATCGCCCGCCGGGCCCGGATCGCCCGCAGCATGTCCCTCGCGCTCCTGGATCTCGGCGCCGACGGCACGGTCACCGTGACCGGTCAGCACGAGGAGGTGCTGGTCGCGCGCCACGACGGGGTCGAGCGGATCGACACCGACGAGCT
>CAZMML010000663.1:0-3137 GCA_964567335.1 uncultured Nannocystis sp.
GTGGCGATCGGGACCGGTTCACCGGCGACGCTCGCGGGCGGGCGGGTGTACGCGTGGCCGCTGGGCGAGGCGTGGCGGCCGGAGGCGCTGGTGGCGGAGCACGCGCGGCCGGTGACGGCGCTGGTCTTCGCGCCCAGCGGGGTCGAGCTGGCGTCGGGGTCGGCGGACGGCGGCGTGCGGGCGGCGGCGCTGGAGGAGGGGCGCTGGCGGGCGACGCGGCCGCACGATCACGGGCAGGCGGTCCGGGAGCTGGCCTTCGGGACAAGTGACGCGGCGCCGCTGGCGGTCGGCGGCGCTGACGGGGTGGTGGTCGTGTACGCGCCGCGCGGGGCAGGGGCGCCGCGGCGGATCGCGGCGCACACGGCGGCGATCACGGGGCTGGCCTTCGGGGCCGATCCCTCGCGGCTGGTCAGCGCGAGCCGCGGCGGCGAGCTGGCGCTGTGGCGGATCGGGGTCGACGTCGAGGAGGTCGCGCGGGTGCAGCACCACCGGCCCCTGGTGGAGCTGCTCGGCGGGGGGCGGCAGGTGGTGGCGGCCGACGACGCGGCCGGGGTCCGGGTGTGGCCGCTGGATCCGGCGGGGCTGCTGCGGCTCGCCTGCGTGGCGGTCGGCCGCGACGCGCGGGCGGAGGCGCAGCGCCGGATGTTGGCGTGGCCGCCCCGGCCCCTCTGCAGCGAGGGGTGAGGGCTCGCAAACGTTGCGTGATCCGCCCGCCGCAGAGCGTGGATGATCGCGCTCATGCAGGCGGGGCACTTCTTCCAGGCGATCCTGACGGCTCTCTTGGCGCTGGGGTGCGACCCGCCCGGCGCCCCCCCGCCCGAGGACCAGGCGAAGCGGGGCTCCGAGGCGCAGGTGATCGGGGTGGCGTCGCTCCCGCACGCGAAGGTGCTGGCGCACCGCACGGGGATGATCGAGGTCTACGACCGCCACGGTGACCTGCGGGTGCAGATCGTCGACCCAGAGGCGAAGTTCGTGACCACGCTGGCGCCCGTCGCAGGGGCCGGGGAGTGGTCGAGGCCCCACCCCTGGGTCTCGATCAGGCTCGCGGGGCTCTCGGACTGGGTGAGCCGCCACAGCCAGGGGCACCCGGAGGTAGTGTCCTGGTCGGCGGCGATCCAGGAGGCCGAGGCGACCGAGGCCCGGCTCGCGTCGCTGGAGGACGAGCTCGCGGCGCTGTGGGCGGAGAAGCGGCCGGCCGCGGAGCGGCGGCGCCTGATCTTCGCGCGCTGGGACGAGTGCGAGGAGGCGGTGGGCGGGCCGGCGGTGGCGCGGGTCGAGCACGTGGCCGAGGCGGTCGACGCGATCCGGAAGCAGGCCGGCGAGCGCGCGCGGGAGGTGATCGAGAAGTTCGTGCGGACCCACCTGCCGGCGGGGGGCGGCGAGGCGTATGGGCCCGAGGAGCTGGCCGCGCTCAACCAGGGGCGGGCGAGCCGGCGGTCCTTCGCACCCTACGCGCCGCGATAAGCGCGGAGGGTCGACCGCGCGAGCGGCGTCGCCGGGCGCGGGAGGGCCCCGGGGACCTGCCTTGGTGCGGCTGGGGAGCCGGTGTATCCTCGCGGCCAACGATGAAGCAGATCTCGATCGTCCACGAGTTCGCCTGCACAGAGGAACGCTTCTGGCGGATCTTCTTCGACCCCGTGTACCTCGCGGAGGTGTACCGCGACGCGCTGAAGGTGGCGGACCTGAAGGTGATCGAGCTGAAGGAGACGGAGACGGAGATCCGGCGCTCGATCACGGGGCGGCCGCAGCTCAAGCTGCCGGCGGCGGCGCAGAAGCTGGTCGGGGACCGGGTGAGCTTCACCGAGGAGGGTCGCTTCGACCGCCACGCGAAGGTGTGGCGCTTCTCGTTCACGACGAGCACCTTCGGCGACAAGGTGAAGAGCACCGGGACGATCCGGCTCGAGCCGAGCGCGAAGGGGGTCCGGCGGGTGGCCGAGATCACGGTCGAGGCGAAGATCTTCGGCGTGAGCGGGATGATCGAGGGCCAGATGGAGACCTCGATGCGCGAGAGCTACACCGCCGGGGCGGGGTTCCTGACGGCCTGGCTCGCGCGGCACCCGGAGTGAGCCCGGGGCCGCGGGGTCAGTCGACCTTGAAGCGGCCGACGGTGACGACCTCGCGGGTGTCGCGGAGGCGCAGGGTGACGCGCTGCTCGCGGGCCTCGCGGGTGGCGAAGCCGGTGATGAGCTGGAGCTGGATGGTGGTCGCGCCGGCGATGATCTGCTGGGTGTTGCCGTAGAAGTTGGCCTCGACGAGGTACTCGCCAGGCGCGGCGCGGCGGAGGGAGAACTCCTCAGGGCCGTAGCCCTGGCGGAAGTCGGGGGACATGCGGCCGCCCTGGGCGGTGAGGCGGTTGCCGTAGTAGGCGCGCTCGCCGGCGGGGTCGGTGACCCAGAGGTCGATGTCGGTGTTGTCGGCGTCCCAGGTGAGCACGACGCGGAGGTCGAGCGGCATGGCCCGGCGCAGGCGGGGGTCGATCTTGCTGACGTCGATCGGGGCGTGGGCGGCGGCGAGGATCGCGTTGAGCTCGACGAGGGCGATCAGCTCGATCTCGGGGAAGCGGCCGTCCCACTCGCCGGTGGCGACCTCCCACAGGAGGTCGACGGCGACCTGGAGGTCGCCGAGGGCGGCGCAGGCGAGGGCGAGGTCGCGGTGGCTCTGCGGCTCCTCGGGCCGGAGGCGCCGCACCTGCTCGAAGACCGGGCGCGCGAGGTCGGGGCGGCCGGCCTGCAAGAGCCGGTAGCCGAGGATCCGCAGGATCGCGTGGTTCTCGAGCTCCATCTCGGCGAGGTTGGAGAGGACGCGCAGGGCGAGCGCGTGGTGGTTGCGGTCGAAGAAGATGTCGGCGACGTCGAGGAAGAAGGCGGTGCTGCGGGCGTAGTCCGGGCGCTCCTCGTGGTAGACGTGGTAGAGGCGGTCGTCGGGGGCGCGGCGCAGGCGGTCGAGGTAGGGGGCGTCGGGGCTCCACTTCTGGAGCTGGATCGTGGCGCCCTGGGGGGAGACCTCGCCCTTGGACTTCTTCTCGACATTGGCGAGAGCGCCATAGACGATCGTTTCTGCCGTCGACTTCTTGCCGGCATACATAAGGCTGTTCATGAACTTGGTGAGCACGATATCGCCGAACTTGGCATCCGGCA
>CAZMML010000664.1:0-3134 GCA_964567335.1 uncultured Nannocystis sp.
AAGGGGGGCGGCGGGGCCTCTTCAGGGGCGCCTCCGGCCGGGTCCTCGGGCTCGCCGGCCGCGGGGGCCCCGGCCCCGGCCTTGCGCCGCCGGCCGCGCTTCTTGGTCGGGGTCGCCTCTGGCGCGGGCTCGGCGGCGACCGGCGCCGCCACGCATTGATCCGCCTCGCAGACCGTGCCCGGACCGCAGCGACCGCCGCAGGGGGCGGCCGGGGCGGGTTCGCACGCGAAGGCGACGGCGAGGAGGAGCGCGCTGTGCCGGGCCTGGGGCATCGGCAGGGTGGTAAGCGGCCCGGGCGGCGCTGTCAAGCTCACGAGCCTCCTCCGTGACAGGGGCGGGCGCGGCGTGGCAGGGTTCGCGCGTGCCGAGCGCCCCTTCGCGAGAACTGGCGAGCTTCCCGAGCCCGAGGCCGGGTAGGGCCTTCGAGATCCGCTTCGATTGCCCCGAATTCACCTGTCTGTGCCCGCTGACGGGCCAGCCCGACTTCGCCACCATCCGGATCCGTTACACCCCCGCCGAGCGCTGCGTCGAGCTCAAGAGCCTCAAGCTCTACCTGTGGTCGTTCCGCGACGTGGGGGCCTTCCACGAGGCGGTGGTCAACCAGATCCTGGACGACCTGGTGGCCGCGATCGGACCCCGCCAGATGGAGGTCGAGGGCGACTTCCTCGTGCGCGGCGGGATCCACACGGTGGTGCGCGCGCGCCACGACGCCGGGGCGTGATAAGGTCGCCCCCGGAACACGCCCATGCTCTCGACCTTGGCCGGTGCCCTCGTCCTCTCCGTCTCGTACGCCGCCATCGACGGACCCTTCAACTACGAGTTCTCGCGCGTCACCGACGAGAAGAGTCAGGCGCACGTGATCCTCCGCGCGAACGAGGATCTCAAGTCGATGGAGATCACGATCACGGGCGATCGGCAGACGATCAAGAAGACCGTCCCGCCGCTCAAGGCCGGCAAGGAGTTCAAGATCCTGTGGGTCCAGAACGGCGACAGCGCCGCCTACGAGATGAAGATCATCTCCTCGGCGGGCGAGGCCGAGGCGAACTTCGAGGTCGCGCGCGGCGCCGCCAAGCAGGCGAACGGCCAGGTCGGCAAGGTCACCGCGCTGGCGACCGCTTCGGACCTGCTCTACGACCACAAGGCGGCCTACACGACGACCTTCGAGGTCACGGGCTACGAGTTCAAGGTCTTCAACACCGACGGCGACGTGATCTTCTCCGACGCGGGCACGGGCGGGTGGAAGGTGGGCGAGCGCATCGAGCTCAAGTGGGACAGCGGCGACGACGTGTTCCTGGTCAAGGCCCGCTTTGACGGCGCGCAGGGGCAGTACGGCGAGCACATCCTCGCGCCGATGGCGATCGAGATCCCGCACACCGAGGTCGTCTTCGACAGCGGCAAGGCGGTGATCAAGGGCGAGCAGGCGGTGAAGATCGACGAGGCCGCGGCGGTCGCGATGCACAAGCTGGCGTCGGTCGAGAACGCGAAGAAGGCGGTCGGCAACGCGCTCTCCGGCGAGGCCTACGTGCCCAAGCTCTTCATCTCCGGCTACACCGACACGGTCGGCAAGCCCGGCGACAACCAGAAGCTCTCCGACGGCCGCGCCCGGGCGATCGCGGAGTACTTCCACAAGAAGGGCGTGTGGTCGGAGATCTACTACACGGGCATGGGCGAGAAGGGCCTCAAGGTCCAGACCGCCGACAGCACTGACGAGGAGCGGAACCGCCGCGCCGTGTACGTGATCAGCTTCCAGCCGCCGACCGGCGCGTGGTTCCCGGCCGCGGGCGCGTGGAAGAAGCTCGCGGGGGCGCGCCCGCGTCCGTCCGAGCTCCCGCCCTACCCGGAGAAGTGGCGCGAGTACGAGGACAACAAGCGGCACGGATCCGGCGGCGCTTCGAGCGGGGGCTCGGGCGGTGGTTCGAGCGACAGCGGCGGCGGCTCCAGCGGCGGATCGGGGGGCGGCGATAGCAGCTCGGGCGGCGGGAGCGACTCGTCGGGCGGCGGGAGCAGCGGGAGCAACGGGGGCGGCACCAGCGGCGAGCCCTACATGGGCACCGCCGAGGGCCCGCCCGAGGTCGGCGGTGAGCCCGGCGCGACGAAGAAGGGCTGCAGCGTGGCGACCGACGGGACGCCCGGCGCGGCGATCCTGCTGCTCGCCGGGATGTGGATCCGGCGACGCCGGCGCTCGTGAGCCGCGCTCAGGGTGAGCGGGTGAAGCGGAGCAGGTAGACGTCCTGCTCCTCGTGAGCGGGGCCGGGACGGTCACCGCCGCGGCGCGCCCGCAGCGCCTCGAATTCGTAGACGAAGCCGCGGGCGCACAGGTCGTCGGCGACGCGTTGAAGCAGCGGTCGGCCTGGATCGGCGAGGAGGATCTGGCCCGTCGGTCGGGTGATGGCGGCGAGCGCCGCGGCGACGTGACCAGCGATGCTGGCGTCGTAGATCACGTCGCTGGCGAGGACCAGGTCGCAGGGGCCGAGCGCGGCGATCAGCGCCTCGGGATCGGCGAGGTCGACGCGGTGGTAGGCGATCACGACCTCGCTCAGCGCGGCGTTGCGGCGCATGAGCTCGGCGACGTCGGGGTGGGCGTCGCACGCGAGCACGTGCGCGCCGAGGCGCGCCGCGACCAGCGCGGGGAGGCCGAGGCCGCAGCCGACCTCGGCGACGCGGCGGCCGCGGACGAGCGCGGGCCGCTCGGCGAGCCAGCGAGCGAGCGCCCGGCCGGCGGTCCAGACGGTGCCGAAGTAGGGCGCGAGGCGCAGCGCCTCGTCGGGCTCGGCGGCGGCGCTGGCGGCGTCGACGGCGGCGTCGAGGTCGGCGAGGACGTCGAGCTCGACGACGACCGGCCCGCAGAGCTCGCGGGTGCGGGAGAGCGGGTAGTCGACGTGGACGCCGCGGAGGAGCGAGGGCGAGGTCATCGGTCGAGGGTGAGGACGACCTTGCCGAACTGCTCGCGGCGGTCGAGGTAGCGGTGGGCGCCTTCGGCCTCGGCGAGGGGGAAGGTGCGGTCGACGATCGGCCGCAGGGCGCCGCGCCCGACGTGGCCGAGGATCGGGAAGAGGAGCGCCTTGCTGCCCATGGTGCTGCCGAGGATCTGCAGCTGACGGAAGAAGACCTGGCGCAGGTCGGTGAGCGCGGCG
>CAZMML010000665.1:0-3131 GCA_964567335.1 uncultured Nannocystis sp.
CGTCGTGCTCGTGGTGGTGGTGGTGGTCGTCGTCGTCGTCGTGCTCGTGCTCGTCGTGCTCGTCGGCGAGTCCGACGACGAGCCCGAGCCCCCCTCGCTCTCGCCCTCGGTGCTCCCTGCGGACGAAGCGCTCGTCGACGAGGTCCCGGGCGTCGTCGCCGTCGTCACCATCGTGTCACTGGGCTGGAACGAGTCCCCGCAGGCGAGGAAGAGCGAGAGCGAGAGCGCGGGCAGGAGGATGCGCATGCAACCATGCCTACCCCAGGCGCCGCGGCGCTGTAAAGGTCCGCGCGCGCGTTCGCCCGCCGAGGGCCCCGGGGCTCAGGGCGCGACCAGGATCCGCGCCGAGCGGGCCGGGACGCTGACCTGCGGCCCCATCACGGCCCCCCCGCTCAGCTCGTCGGTGAGCATCATCGCCGGCAGGCCGCCGACCGGCTTGTCTGCGTCGCTGCGGTTCAGCGCGACCCACACCGTCTCGCCCTCCCCTGTCATCGAGAAGGCGAGCGTGTCGGCGTCGGCGGAGAGCCGCTTGTACGTGCCGCGGCGCAGCGCCGGGTGGGCCGCGCGGATCGTCCCGAGGTCCTGCAGGTGCGTCAGCAGCCAGGTCTGGTTCGCCGAGTACCCGGACCACTGCATGAAGCGGCGGTTGTCGGGGTCGCCCGCGCCGGGCAGGCCGATCTCGTCGCCGTAGTAGACCAGCGGCGCGCCCTTGGTCGTGTAGAGCAGCGCGAAGGCCAGGCCGAGCCGTTCGAAGGCCGACTTCGTCGCCGTCAGCCCCGGCTTGCCGTTCCAGGCCTTGTCCTTGCCGTCGGTCCACTGGTTGTCCCACAGCGGCGTGTCCTCGGCGAGGTGGATCGCGCGCGGGATGTCGTGGTTGCCGATGAAGGTGCTCATCACCGCCGCGCCGGTGTTGTAGTAGTTGTCGTTCGCGTCGAGGAAGTCGGCCAGCTCGGTCATCGTCCCCTTCCGCATCAGCACGCTGTAGGCCATCTGCATGCGGAGCGGGAAGTCGAACTGCCCGTCGAGCCTGTCGCAGCCGACGTACTTGGCGATCGTCGGCTTGTCGCCGGTGAAGGTCTCCCCGACCATATAGAAGTGCTCGCCCGAGGTCGGCTCGATCTCCGCCTTCACCCGCGCGCGGAGGTCGAGGAGCCACTCGATCTTGATGTGCTTGACCGCGTCGAGGCGGAAGCCGTCGATCCCCGTGTCCTGGATCCACGTGATCGCGTTGCTGACCGAGAAGTCGCGCGCCGCCTGGTCGGCGAAGTTGAAGTCCGGGAGGTAGTCCGTGAACCAGCACTTCTCGCCGTCGGCGCCGTCCCACGCGCAGCCCATCCCGCACACGCAGTCGCCGCCCTTGCCGTTGTCGTTCGGGTTGAACCACGCGGGGTGGTCCATGTAGACCGGCGAGCTGATGTGGACGTGGTTCATCGCGTAGTCGAGGATCACCTTGAGCCCCGCCGTGTGCGCCGCGTCGACCAGCGCCTTGAGCTCGTCGAGCGTGCCGAAGTGCTCCTCGGTCGCCGCCAGGTCCGTCGGCCAGTAGCCGTGGTACGCGCTGTAGAAGTGCCCGTCGGTGCCGATCCCCTTGTCCGAGGTGTTGTCCATCGGCACCGTCAGCCACAGCGTGTTGACCCCGAGCTCGGTGAAGTAGCCCTCCTCGACCTTCGCCTTCACCCCCGCCCAGTCGCCGCCCTGCCAGTCGGCCGCGGCCTCGACCCCGATCGTCGCGTCGTTCGCCTTGTCGCCGTTGTTGAAGCGGTCGACGAAGACGAAGTAGATCACCGCGTCGCGCCAGTCGAACTGCCCCGGCTGCGGCTCGTCCACGCAGGAGCCCGCCTCGCACGAGAACTCCTCGCAGGTCAGCGGGTCCAGGACCGAGTTGAACCCGCCGAAGCCGTCGTCGACCTTCTTCGGGTTGTTCGGGTCCGCGATCCAGGTGTCGCCGTTGATCCGCAGCTTGTAGAGCACCTCGGTGTCCCACGGGATCGGCACCGTCACCCGCCAGGTCGCGCCGTCCTTCGTCATCGCCGCGCCCTTGGTCCACCCGTCCGCCGCGAAGCTCCCCATCACGTCGACCGACATCTCGCCCATGTCCGGGTAGGTGAACTCGTGCTCGCAGCGCTTGTTCGCGTCGGGGCACATCGGCGGCGGCGGCTCCCCGGTCGTCGACGTCGACGCGGTCGTCGTCGGCTCGGTGTCGGTGCCCATCCCGGTCGTCCCCTCGGTGTAGGCCGTGGCCGCGCCGTTCCCCTGTGAGGGGTCGTAGGGCATCGTCATCGGCGGCCCCGAGGTCGAGAAGGTCGCCGACTCGGACATCAGCGGCGGATCCGCGCACCCGACGACCAGGACCGAAAGGACAGGCGAGAGAAGGGCAGCGCGGCGCATGGGAGGCCAGCATGGCCCCGCCGCGCGCCCCCGGTCAAGGCCCGAGGCAGGGGTCTCCGGCCGGGACCAGCACCCGCAGCGAGCGCGGCGGCATCGGCACCTCGGCGCCGCCCGCGCCGAGCTCGAACGCCGCGCCGGTCAGGGCGTCCACGTATGAACCTGGCTCAAGGAACATCCCCGGGATCGCCGCCGCCCGCCCCTCCGCCGCGCGCGACGCGACCACCAGCGCCCGGCTCCCCTCCCCTGCGCGGACGAAGGCGTAGACGTCGTCCTCCGCGGCGAGCAGCTCGCGGCCCCCGCGCCGCAGCGCCGGCGAGCAGCGGCGCAGGCGCCCGAGCCGCCGGATCTGGTCGCGCAGCGCGAGCTGGGCCGCGCTCAGCGCCGCCTCGCCCGGCATCACCCGCCGACAGTCCGGATCGGTCGCGCCCGCCAGGCCGAGCTCGTCGCCGTAGTAGATCACGGGGGCGCCCGGCAGGGTCATCACCAGCCCGAGCGCCAGCCCCTGCCGCGCGTACACGTCCGGATCGGTCGGCTGCGGCGGCGCGGCCGTCCACGGGTCCCCGCCTGCGTCGCCGGCCGCCTCCGACGCGAAGCGCGAGGTGTCGTGGTTACCGATCATCCTCGCCATCACCGCCCCGCTGCCCGCGGTCTTCGCCTCGACGTCCGCCAGGACCTCCTCGACCGCCGCGAAGCCGGGGCCCTCGCGCGCGACCGCGTCGCGCAGCGCCCACATCAGCGGGAAG
>CAZMML010000666.1:0-3129 GCA_964567335.1 uncultured Nannocystis sp.
ACCTCCTCGGGACGACTCGAGCGCGACGACTCGCGGTGCTCCAGGACTGAGCGCGGCTCCCCGCCCGCGAGCGCGAGCGGGGCGCGGGTCGTGTCCTCCTCGCGCCGCGAGGGCTGAGGGCGCGGACGCTCGGCGTGACGCAGAGGCGGGTGCGCGAGGACCGGCGGACCCTCGTCGTGCCGGCCCTGCGCCTCCGACCTGGCCCGCTCGGCGGCGACGTCCGGGCGTGGACGGCGTCGCCTCGGCCGCCGCTCGCGACTCGCCGGGGGGAAGGCGCGAGCCTTGCGGACCGCGTCAGGATCGGCCCCCGCCTCGCCGAGGAGCGCCCGCAGCTGCCGCTCGAGCCGGTCCTTCTCCGCGAGCAGCTCGACCAGACGCGGCGGCAACGTGACGCCCGGCGGCAGCGCCGGGAGCGCCGCCGGGGCAGGCGCGGGCCCCACATTCGGACGCCAGGCGGACCGCGCGGGCTGGACGTCCACCACGCGGCGCGCCGCGGGGGCCACGGCCTCCGCCTCGAGCACGTCCTGCCAGTCGCGGTACTCGCCCAAGATCCACCTGAAGCGTCACATGCCCTGCTGCGCCTTGTAGGCCGCGAGCATCAGGCGGATCCGCTCCTCGAGCACCGCGGGCGGCGGCACCGGGACCAGCTTGGTCCGCAGGACGCTCGAGCCCTCGGCGCTGTAGTTGTACTTGGCCGCGTACGACGCCTCGACCGAGGCCGCGAGCGCGAAGGTCGACGACTTCTTCTTCTCGGTCTTGGTGTTCTCGACCTTCACCGAGAGCGAGCCCTTGACCCCGAAGGACTCCTCGCGCGCCATCTTGATGGCGATCTTCACCTCGATGATCGTGTCGACGAACTGATAGAAGGTCGGCGTGAAGCCGAGCTCCATCATGCTGACCCTCGCCTGCTCGAAGGTGGTCGTGGTCTTCACGTAGACCGCGTTGTCGCCGCTGGCCCCCCAGGTCCAGCTCTCGAGCGTGACCGCGTCGGACGCCGCCACGCGCACCGTCTTGACCCACCCGTCGCCCTGCACCGCGATCTCGGTCGTGGTGGCTCCGGTCGACGACTTCGACGCGGCGGTCGGGCGGGTCAGCGTCACCGTCACCGGCGCCGTGCTCGTGGAGATCGAGTTCGTGCCGAAGTCGACGCGCGTGTCGACGTACGAGAGCGCCGCGTCAGTGTTGCTGGCGAGCTCCGACGAGGGCACGACCTCGCCGGTGCCGCCGCTCTTGCGGTAGATCGGGTTTCCGTCCTCGTCGCGCTCGACCCGGTGCCCGCTCATCATCTCCGCCGCCTGGATGCTCGACTTGTCGAGCTCGAGCTGGGCGTCGGCGATGGCGAAGGCCATCTGACGGATCATGTCGCCCATCGGCACGTTGAGCAGCTCTTGGCCGATCGAGGGCATTCGGAAGATGTTGTTCTTCGGCATCGCGGTTCTCCTTGGTCTTGCTGGCTGGGGCGGCGCGGATCAGGGTCCGGGCGGCGGGTTCATGGACTGGCGCAGGCGCTCCTCGAAGAGCGCCGGCGGCGGGATCGAGACGAAGCGGGCGGTGATCGAGCTCGAACCGCTGGCCTCGAAGCCGAACTTGGCGGAGTAGCCGGCCTCGACGCTCGCGGAGACGACGCCCACGTTGACGCTCACCTGCGCCTTCACCGAGATCGAGTGCTCCTGCGTCATCTTGAAGGCGACCTTCGCCTCGACGGTCGCCTCCGTCACGTGGTAGAAGGTCGGCGCGAAGCCGAGCTCGAGCAGCGAGTAGGTCGTGTTGCCGAGCGTGACGCCGTGGTTCTGCTTGTCGCCCATCATCTGGGCGATCGCGATCGAGTTCTTGTCGAGCGCGAATTGGGCGTTGGCGATCGCAAGGCCGAGCTTCTCGACCATCTGCGGCAGCGGGGCGTTGAGGAGCTGGGTCATCGCGCCTTTGGACATCGTGCGCTCCTTAGGGGACGGGGGTCGTCAGGGCGGTGATGTAGGCCGCTGGCGCGGCCTCCTCGACCAGGCGGACCTTCAGGTGCGAGGCGCCGCTCGTGTCGAAGCCGTGCTTGCGGTGCAGGCCCGGCGTGAGCGGCGACGCGAAGAGCTCGGCCTCTCCTGGGGCCGCGGCCAGCGACGGGGCGCCCTCCCCCTTGAGGGTCAAGGTCAGCGCGACGTTCAGCTCCGCCTCGCTGACCCGCTGGAAGATCGGCCGGAAGCCGAGCTCGAGCAGGCTCTTGTCGTGGACCGCCGGGTTGCTGCTCACGACCTTGGTGCTGGCGAGGAGCTCGCCCATGTCGACGCTGAGCTGCAGCAGGTCGAGCTGCGCCCGGCCGATCGCGGCGCCGAGGGCGGCGAGCATCTGGGTCACGGGGATCTCGAGGAGCGGGTTCGCGGGGTCGGTCATGGGCGTCCTGGTCAGCGGCGGAGGATCGGCGGGGCGGTGCGCAGCGCGGGCGGCAGCCGGATCGCCCGCGCGGGATCGACGGTCTCCTTGCGCACGGTGAAGTAGCCGGCCTTCACCTGCTCGACGGTGATCCGCTTGGCGTCGACCCGCATGCCGCGCCGGACCCAGCCGAGCAGGAGCTCGGCGAGGGGCAGGCGGCGTCCGTCCTGCCGGACCCCCTCGATCGCGGCCTCGAACGCCGCCCGCGCCGCGGCGACATCACCCCGCTTGAACAGGATCGCGCCCTGGCGCTGACGGATCGTCGCCAGGTCGAGCCGCTGCAGCGGATCCTCGGGCGGCCGCGCGGCGTAGAGCGAGCACGCCCGCTCGCAGTACTCGAGCACCTCGGCGTACGCCTCCAGGTGCTCGAGCACCTCGACCGCGCACTCGAGGTAGTGGCGGAAGAACACCTCGGGCTCGCCGCGGTGGACCGCGATCCGCATCGCCTCGCGGAGGTGCTCGAGCGCCTCGCCGTGGCGGCCCTCGAGGTGGGCGAGCTTGCCGTGCTCGGCGAGTCCGAGGTGGAGGCGGCGAACTTCAGGATCCATCAGCGTACTCCAGCAGGGTCACCGCGACGCCGACCGCGCGCGCCGCGTGGGCCAACCAGCGCGCGTGCAGGGGCCCCCACGGGCCGCCGAACACCGCGGGCAAGCGCCGCAGACGCTCGCGCATCACCTCCGGCCGGTCGCCGAAGAGCGCCGCGAGGTC
>CAZMML010000667.1:0-3119 GCA_964567335.1 uncultured Nannocystis sp.
GATGCCGCTGATCCCCGGGAGGTCGAGGTCGAGGAGGACGACGACGAGGCGCCGCTCGTGGACCAGCGCGAGCCCGGTGAGCCCGTCCTTGGCGCCGAGGACCTCGTAGGTGCCGGAGAGCTCGAGGATCCGCCGCGCCAGGGCGAAGTTGCTCGGGTTGTCCTCGATGTAGACGACGAGCTTGCGGCCGGGCACACGCGGAGTGTAGTGCCAAGCGGACGCCAGCGCGAGGCGCGACGCTCAGGGTGAAGGCTTGAGATACACTCGCGCCGTGCACGCGGTGCGGAGCGCGAGCGGCCGGAGCCCCGGGGCGCGGTGGTCGATTGGCCTCGCCTGGGGGCTCGCTACGGCAGGGGTGCTGGGTGTGCCGCCCGCGCGCGCGGGCGAAGAGGCGGGCGAGGCGCGCACCGTGCGAGTGGCGGCGGTCGAGGTGAAGGGCGCGGAGCAGGTCCCGGCGGCGCGGCTCCTCGAGGTCCTCGCGGCGGAGGGGCTCGCCAGCGGCGCGACCTTGCTGTGGCCCGACGACGCGCGGGTCCGGCGGGCGCGCGCGCGGCTGATCGCCAGCGGCGGCTTCGAGCGGGTGACGCTGAAGCTCCGGCCGGTCGCCGGCGACCCGGAGGCGGTGACGCTGACGCTCGAGGTCGAGGAGCGGGGATCGCTGGTCGTCACGGACCTGTATCTTGGGACATCGCGGCTGACCCCCTTCCGCGGCGGGGTGCAGGCGCTCGAGCGGAACTTCCTCGGGCGCGGGCTGCAGATCGGCGGCGGCTTCGTGTGGGGCACCTTGCCCCGGAACGTCCCGCGGAGCCGCCGGCAGCAGGCCTTCCGCCTGCAAGTCGCGGCGCCGCGGATCCGCGGCACGCGCTTCGGGCTGGCAGGGACGGTGTACGTCCACTCCGCGAGCGAGCCCTATCGGATCGCGGGCCCGGAGGACGATCCGAGCCCGGGGCTGTTCCGTACCCTCGACTACGGGCGGATCGGCGGGATCGTCGGCACGACCTTCCACGTCGGCGAGCGCGTGATCTTCGGCCTCGACTACCGCTTCGAACGGGTCAGCGCGCAGCCGCCGACGGACGCGACCTACACCTCGCCGATCGGCACCAGCGCGCCGATCGACGCGGAGCTGCTCTTCGGGGTGCACCGCCTGACCTCGCTGAACCTCGGGCTCAACTACGACGGGCGCGACGAGGCGGCCCGCTTCGGCAAGGGGATCCGGGTCGCGCTCGACCTCCACCTGAGCTCGCCGCTGGTCGGCAGCGAGTACGAGTACATCAAGCTGGTCGCGGGCGGCGCCTACACCTTTCGCCTGCCCTGGGGCCACTGGATCACGCCGAGCGCGCTGGCCGGGCAGATCGCGGGGCGGGCGCCGCGCTTCGAGCGCTTCTACGCCGGCGACCTCTCGGCCTGGACCCCCGGGCGCGAGCTCGGCCTCATCTACTCGACGCGCGGGCCGGTCGACGTGTTCGGCACGGGGATCGACGGGCGCGTGCTCGGCTCGCTCTTCGCCCGCTTCGACCTCGAGTACGTGTGGCCGCTCTTCACGCGCAACCGCGTCCGCGGGATCCGGGGCGGTTACCTGCTGTGGTCGGCGGGGCTCTTCACCTTCGCGGGGGACGCGGCTGAGCGCGCGGTCCGCCGCGCGGCGGGCCAGTGGGCGGCGCCGATCGGCATGGGGGCGAACTTCGGGCTCCGCCTCGAGACGACGATCGGCGCGCTCGACCTGACGATCGGCAACGTGCTGCGGAGGACGCCGCTGTGACGCGCCGCGGGCTCCTCCTCGCCGCGCTCGCGCTGCCCGCGCTCGGGGCCGGCGGGCTCGAGCTGCTGCGGCCGCGCCGGGCCCGCTTCGAGGAGGTCGGCGACGCGGTGCTGATGACGGTGGCGATGCCGGAGCTGCTCTCGACGCGCGACGCCGACGCGATGGCCTCGCTCGAGTCGGCCTTCGCCACCACGCTCGTGTACGAGATCGTGGTCTACCGCTCCGGGGTCTCGGGGCCCTTCGAGCAGCGCACGCGCACGGTGAAGATCCAGTACAACCCGTGGAAAGAGCGCTACGTCGTCACGACCAGCGACTCGGGGCGGCCGGCGCAGGTCCGCTACTACGAGGGCCGGGACGAGGCGATCGCCCGCGCGACGAGCCTCGAGCGGGTGCGGATCGCCCGCGTCAGCGCGATGCAGCGCGGCTCCGACGCGGTGTACTTCGCCACGGTGGTGGCGCAGCGCAACCCGGTCGATCAGGACCTGCTGACGCCGCAGCCGGGCGAGGAGGACGAGCGCGGCCAGGGCCGCGACCTCGCGGTGTTCGCCCGCTGGGTCGGGATCTTCGTGCGCGCGACGCAGAGCGCCGAGAAGACCTTCGCGATCAAGACCACGCCCGGCTTTTACCTCGTGCCGACATGAACCGCCCCGAGCCAGAGCCCGACGCGCCGGCGCGCCCCACGGAGCGGACGCTCTCGCTGCTGCGCGTGACGCGGGTGGTCCCGCGGGTGGTCCTGCGGCGCGTGCCCTGGTGGGGGCGCCTCGAGTCGCGGGTGATCGCGGCGCTGGTGTGCCTCGGGATCCTGTGCGCGTCGGCGTCGGCGTACCTGGTCGCGCTGACGGTGCAGTACTTCGACGGGCTGATCGGATCGGCGGCGCAGAAGAGCGACGGCGCGGTGGCGCTGGCGCTCCCCTTCTACGACGGGTACGTCAAGGCGAGGAAGCAGGCCTACCGCGCGCGGCTCGAGGCGATCGCCCGCGCGATCGAGCGCGACGCGGCCCGCGGGGCGGCGCTCGCCGGCGGAGAGGCGCTGAAGGCCCGGCTTCAGGAGGTGCTCGCGCGGGAGGAGGACCTCGTCGAGCTGAGCGCCGAGGGCCCCGCGCCGGTGGTCGTCGAGCGGCGGGCGCTGCTGCCGGAGGAGGAGGGGCGCTGGATCTGGGTGCCGATCGGTCCGGTGCCGCTCGACGCGGGCGGCGCGGCGGACGCGGGCGAGGCGGCGGCGCTCGCCGCGATCTTCGCGCTCGATCCGGAGGTCGACCAGAAGTACCAGCGGCTCGGCGCGCTCAAGCGGGGCCTCGACCTCGTCGAGGTCGACGGCCGGGTGGTCGAGCGGGCGGAGCTCGAGGGCGCGGTGTACCGC
>CAZMML010000668.1:0-3116 GCA_964567335.1 uncultured Nannocystis sp.
CGGAGGGCCCCGCCGCCCCCGAGCCGCCGCCCGCCGCCGTCGCCGCGCCCGCGCCGGCCCTCCCGGCCCCGACCGCCCCCCTGACCGGGGCGCGGCCTGACGCCCTCGCCGTGGCGATCGGCCTCGGCCCCTCGGCCCCTGGGACCAGGGCCGAGAAGCAGATCGTCGACGCCCTGGAGCGCTCCGTCCGCGCCGCGCAGGAGCCCCGCGCGAACGTGCGGCGCCTGCGTGCGGGCACCGGCGACGGCCGCACGCTCTGTCGCGAGCGGCGCGACGACCTCGTGATCCTGGTCGAGTACCTCGCGGATCGCAGCGACCCGGTGCTCTTGCCGCAGGACTGCCGGCTCGACCGCCCGCTCGGCGTCCGCGGCGCCGAAGCCGCGGCCTTCCCCGAGCTCGTCCCGGCCCTGTGGGCGGAGCACGACGAGCTCCTGCGCCAGGGGGCGCAGGAGCGGCGGCGCCTGCGGATCAGTCCGAAGGTGCGGACCGGCCTGATCGTCGCCGGGGCGATCGTGGCCGTCGGGGTTGCGATCGGCGCGGTCGTCGCCTCGACCTTGCGCCGTGAGACGGTCGTGCTCACAGTGAGCCCATGACTCGCCTGTGGCGCTGGTCGCTCGGCCTCTTCTTCGCCGTCCTCTTTTTCCTGGCGGCGCCTTCTGGGGCCGCGAGGGCCGAGGTTAGCCAGCCCGTCGGGTGGTCGCTGGACACCGCCACGCAGCAGGTCTACGTCGGTCGCGTCACCCTGCGCTACGACCCTTCGCTGGCCGACGAGGCGAGCGCGCTCGCCCGCGAGGTCCCGCGGGCCTGGTCGGAGATCGAGCGGGCCCTCGCCGGCGACCTCGACGACACCCTGACGATCTACTTCGTGCGCCACGCCGGTCGGATCGCCGAGGGCACGGGCATGCCGCGCTGGGCCGCGGGCGTCGCCCACCCGCCGACCGGTGAGATCGCGATCGCCGAGCACGGCCCCGACGGCTCGCCCACCGACCTCGAGGACCTGCTCCGCCACGAGCTCGCCCACGTCGCCCTCTACCGGGCCAGCGGCGGGCAGCCGCTGCCCCGCTGGTTCCACGAGGGCGTGTCCGAGAGCTTCGGCGCCGCGATCGACCTCGACCGCAGCCAGACCCTCGCCGGCGCGGTCTTCGGCGGCGGCGTCCCCGGGCTCCCGCAGCTCGAGCAGAACTTCCGCAGCGACGACGCGATCACCGCCACGATCAGCTACGCCGCCGCTCGCGACTTCGTCAACTACCTCGGCTTCCGTGACGACGACGGCGCAGACCTTCGGCAGACCCTCGCGCAGGTCGGTCGCGGCGTCCGCTTCGACGCCGCCTTCGTCGGCGGCTTCGGCCGCACCCTCGAGGAGCTCGACCGCGAGTGGCGCAGCGGCCTCACCGGCCGCTTCATGTGGTTCCCCGTCGTCAGCTCCGGCGGCCTGCCCATGGCGCTCGCCTTCCCCCTGGTCTTCGTCGCCGCCGCCCGGCGCCGTCGGGCCCTGCGCGCCGGCTGGGCCCGCCTCGAGGCCGAGGACGCCCTCCTCCGCGCGCGCGCCGCCTGAGGCCAGCGAGGGTCGGCGCTGGCTAGCGAGCGAAGCGCCGCAGCGCCTCCCGCAGCGTCGCGCAGATCGACGTGTGCCCCAGATCGACACCGCAGGCGACCAGCTCGGCCGCGAGCCCCGGGCGGAGCCCCGAGAGCACCGCCTCGGCGCCGAGCAGCCGCAGCGCTCGCGTCAGCCGGAGCAGCGCCTCTGTCCCTGGGCCCAGCGCGTCGACCCCGGTCAGATCGAGGACCACCACGCGGGCCCGCGCCGCCGTGACCGCGCCGAGCAGCCGGGTGGTGATCGCGTCGAGGCGCGCCTCGTCGAACGCGCCGATCAGCGGCACCGCGAAGATCCGGTCCGAGATCTCGAGGATCGGCGCGTCGAGCCGGCGCAGCGCCTCCTCCTGGCGCTCGATCAGCGCCAGCCGGGCCGTCTCGGCCGCGTGCTCGGCGGTGAGGTCGCGGCCGAAGATCCTGGCCCCGCCGGCGGCGTCGGGCTGGACGATGAAGGCCAGCCGCAGCGGGCGACCGTCGCGCGCGCGCGTGTCCCATACGCGTCGGGTCCCCTTCGGCGAGGCCAGCAAGGCGCGCCAGCCCTCCTCGCCGGCCGCGGTCGGGATCACCTCCGTGATCGGAAGCCCGAGCACCTCCGCGTGCGGGGCGGCGAAGAGCTGCTCCATCAGCTCGTTCCACGCGCGGAGCCGCAGCCCGGCGTCGACGCGGAGCGCGACCAGCGGGATGTCCCGCAAGAGCGCGTCGCTCGTCTCATGCCCCGCCACCGCCCCGACTCTACGGAGGCCCGAGCCCCCGCGTCCACCGGCTCAGGGCGCGGCGGGGCGCTCTCCGCCGACGAGGGCGTAGGTGACCGTCGCGTGCGCCACCGGCTCGGGCCGCCCCGCGCTGTACAGGCGCACCTCCGCCACGCAGAGCCGCTTTCCGAGCTTGAGCAGGCCGGCCTCGGCGATCAGGTCCGCGGGCTCGGGGCGCGCGAGGAAGTTGATGTTCAGGCTGCTCGTCACCGACGCGGCGAAGCCGAGCCCCAGGTTGTGGAGGATCAGGGTCCAGCTCGCGGTGTCCGCCAGCGTCATCTGGATCGGCCCCGACATCGTCTGGCCGGGCCGGAGCTGGCCCGCGCGCGCGGGGATCCGCAGGCGCGCCTGGCGCTCGGAGACCTCCTCCACGAAGATCACGGGCTGACCGTCCTCGGTCGGGAAGGATCGCAGGATGAACGCCTCGATCTCGCGGGCCGTCGGCTTCAGGGTGCGCTCCACGGCCGGACTTGTAGCACGACCGCCGCGCGGGCATGGTGGCCGCCATGGTCGAAGCGGTCCCGCTGGCGACGCCGCTCGGGGTCCTCGTCGGGCGCAACATCGAGCTCGTCGAGATGAGCGTCACCACCGCGCCGCGCGAGCTCCTGATCCGCGGCGTGATCTGGGACGAGGACGGCGATCGCCCCTTCACCCTGCGCCTGCGCGGGGTCGTCTCGCACCGCGTCGACGAGTACGACTTCAGCGACCTCCCGGGCCGCGCCAACCTCGTCGAGATCGTCGACTCTCCCTGGCTGGCGGCGTGTCGGGCCC
>CAZMML010000669.1:0-3100 GCA_964567335.1 uncultured Nannocystis sp.
AAGCGCTCGATCGCCACCGCGAGGCCCGCCGCGGTCGGATCGAAGGCGAACCATGCGACCAGCGTGACCGCCGCGATCGCGAGCACGATCGGCACGAAGTAGCTGCTGACGATGTCGGCGAGCCGGGCGATCGGCGCGCGCGAGCCCTGCGCCTGCTCGACCGCCTCGACGATGCGCGCGAGCACCGTGTCGGCGCCGGTGTGCGTCGCCCGGATCACCAGGGCGCCGCTCTGATTCAGCGTCCCGCCGAACACCTGCGCGCCGCTTGCCTTGTCGACCGGGATGCTCTCGCCGGTGAGCATCGACTCGTCGACCGCGGACACACCGCGGAGGATCACGCCGTCGGTCGGGATCCGCTCACCGGGGCGCACGAGCACGTGATCGCCGGGCATCAGCGACTCGACCGGCACGTCGTCCTCGCGTCCGCCGTCGATTCGCCGCGCCGCCTTCGGCACGAGCGCGACCAGGCCGCGGACCGCGTCGGACAGGCGGCGCCGTGCCCGCGTCTCGAGCAGCTTGCCGAGGAGCACGAAGCTGAGGATCGCCGCGGCTGCCTCATAGTACAGGTGCGACATCACGCCGTGCGCGGCGTGCGGGAACAGGCCCGGCAGCACCAGCGCGACGGTCGAGTAGATCCACGCCGCGAGCACGCCGATGCTGACGAGGGTGTTCATATCCGCCGACCCGTGGCGCAGCGCGATCCAAGCCAGGCGGAGGAACCGGCGACCGGGGCCGAACACGACGGGCGTCGCCAGAGCGAACTGCAGCCATCGTCCAAGGGTCCCGTCGGTCCCCGGGATCGCCCCGTGCGACATCGCCACCACCAGCAACGGGACGCTGAGCGCCGCGGCCACGACGAAGTCGCGGCCGAGCCCGCGCTGCTCCCGCTGCTCGGCCTCCTCGATCTCCTCGGCCCGAGCGGCGGCCTCGGAGCGGATCGACGGCGCGGCGTCGAAGCCCGGCACGGAGTAGCCGGCCCCTGTGATCGCGTCGACGAGGACGCGCGGCGACGTCGCGCCCGGCGCGTAGCTCACCGTGGCCCGCCGCGTGGCGAGGTTGACGGTCGCCGTGGTCACGCCGGGCGCCGCGCGCAGCGCCGCCTCGATCCGGCGCACGCAACTGGCGCAGGTCATGCCCGCGATCGGCAGCTCGACGCTCGACGTCTGCGCGACGGCGGCGCGCGGGACCTCGTAGCCGGCCGCCTCGATCGCCCGCGACAGCGACTCCGGCGTCGCCGCGCCGGCGTCGTGGGTGACGCTCGCGCGCTGCCTTACGAGGTTGACGTGCGCGTCCTCCACCCCGGGCACGGCCTTGAGCGCGCGCTCGACCCGGACGACACAGCTCGCGCAGGTCATCCCCTGGATCGGTAGCTCGGTGTGGGCGACCTCCTCGGTCGTCTCAATGTTCTGGGCTGCGGCGGTGTTCGGCATGGGCATCCTCGTCGCGGTGACGCAGGGCCCCGCCCTCCATTACAGGGGTCGCAGGGGGTGTAATGGCCGCCAGGCGGCCGCGTCCCCCCTGGCACGACCACTTTCGTCTCGATGCACGCGGGCTCCGGGTCCGCAGGAGGTCACTGACCATGCAACGCCGCTCGTTTCTCCACTTCGGCGGCGCCGTCGCCGGCGCCGCGCTCGTCGCCCACGCGCGCGAGGCCCGGGCCCAGCACCCCGCGGGCCACACCGCTCCCACATCCGGTCCCACCAAGATCGCCCCGAACACCCCCGCGGCCCGCACCCCGATCGTCGCCCCGGGCGGTCAGGTCGCGGTCGTGACGCCCAACGGCTCGACCCTCCCGTGGCGCGTCGTCGACGGCGTGAAGGTCGGCCACCTGATCGCCGAGGCGGTCGAGCACGAATTCGCGCCGGGCATGCGCGCGACCGTGTGGGGCTACAACGGCGGCTCACCCGGCCCGACGATCGAGGCGGTCGAGGGCGACCGCGTGCGGATCTACGTCACCAACCGATTGCCCGAGCCGACCACCGTGCACTGGCACGGGATCATCCTGCCGAACGGCATGGACGGCGTCGCCGGCCTCAACCAGCGCCCGATCGAGCCCGGCGAGACCTTCGCTTACGAGTTCACGCCGCGTGACGCAGGCACGTTCATGTACCACCCGCATTACGACGAGATGACCCAGATCGCGCTCGGGATGGCCGGCATGTTGATCGTCCACCCGAAGCGACCCCGCGGCCCCCGCGTCGACCGCGACTTCGTGCTGATGACGCACGAATGGCGGCTCGAGGTCGGCGCGAAGCGGCCCGACCCCAACGAGATGAGCGACTTCAACGTCCTCACCTTCAACAGCAAGATGTTCCCCGCCACCCAGCCGCTGCTGGTCGGCCGTGGCGAGCGTGTGCGGATCCGCCTCGGCAACCTCGGGCCGATGGACCACCACCCGATCCACCTGCACGGCCTGAACTTCAGGCTGACCGCGACCGACGGCGGCTACGTCCCGGAGTCCGCGCAATACCCCGAGACCACCGTGCTCGTCCCGGTCGGCAGCACGCGCGTGATCGAGTTCGTCCCCGACGAGCCCGGCGACTGGGGCATGCACTGCCACATGACGCACCACGTCATGACCCAGATGGGCCACGGTCTGCCGCCAATGGTCGGGGTCGACACAAAGAAGCTCGACCGACGCATGAGCCGCGTCGCGCCCGACTACATGTCGATGGGCCACAAAGGCATGGGCGGCATGGGCGAAATGGAGATGCCGATCCCCCCCAACAGCCTACCGATGCGCGGTGCCATGGGGCCGTTCAGCTACATCGACATGGGCGGCATGTTCACCGTGCTCAAGGTGCGCGACGACCCCTCGGCGCCCGAGTCGGCCGGATGGTTCAAGCACCCGAGGGGCGCCGTCGCCGGCCCCGCGGATCCGGCTCGGCTCGCCGCCGACGGCGTCGACGTCGACGCCCCTGCTCGCCGGTGAGCGCGCCGCGGGCCCGTGCGCGCGCAGCGAAGTCTGCGACCCGTGCCGATGCTGACGGGGCGCCGCCGGTGCAACGGCTGTGAGGGTGAGCCAGGCGATCGTCGAGTTCTTCCTGTACCCCGTGCTCGGGGCGCGCCTCCCGGGCTGAGGGGTGTTGGCCGTCGGCGC
>CAZMML010000670.1:0-3095 GCA_964567335.1 uncultured Nannocystis sp.
GCGATCACCGACCACGACGAGGAGTCGTCGCTGGCGATGGTACGCTCGCTACTCGCGGAGGCGACACGCGTGACGGTCCCCGGTGGTTCGCTCCTCCTCGAGATCAGCAACCCCCGCAGCGTCCGCGGCCTGGCCCTCGGGATCCGGCATCCGATCACGGTCGTGACCCGGCGCAGCGTGATCGCGGAGGAGCACCAGGTCACCCGCTACGACACCCTCGGGCGCCTGCTCGAGCTCGCGCCCGCGGACCTGGAGCTCGCGGCTGTGTACGGAATTCGTGTCCTGGTACCGATCTCCCGTATCCTCTCGATACCCCTGCTCGGTCGGGTCCTCGCGGCCGGCGAGTGGTGGGCGCGCGACAGTTTCTTGCGCCACTTCGGCGCGCACTTGCTCGCGGTCCTGCGTCGGCCCGAGCCTTCGCGGGGAAAAATCGCGCGGCGCTAGGTCATCCGGTCGCCTGCGCGTGCCCCGCAGAATCTCGCGGGCGAATCTGGGTGCTTGCATCGGAGCCGAGTGTGATCGAATTTCGAAGGACGTTTACCTAGGAAGTGAAGCGGCACGCCGTCTCGGCTCCGCGTGTCACGCCGACAGCCCCAGCGCCCTTCCCCCAAACGGCTGGCCTTCGGCCGATCCACGACCATGCCCCCACGACCCTATCACTTGCCTCTGCACCGAGGTCTCACAACCCCCGAGCTGCTTCTCGTGCTCGCGATCGTGGCGATCCTCGCCGGGCTCGCGATCCGCGAGATGAACGTCCGCTCGCGACACGCTCGCCACACCGAGGCCGTCACGGAGATCGCTGAGATCTTCGACTCGGCGGCGGCGTACTTCCACGAGCGGCGACCGAGCCGCTCAGGCGGCGAGGCGCCGCATCGCTGCCCGCATCCGCCCGGCCGCCCCGGCGGCGGAGAGACCGAGTTCACGCCGCGGCTCGACGTCGTGTGCGCGGACTCGGCGACCGGGGCCTGCGTGCCCGGCGACGGCGTCGGTCCGGGCGAGTATGCCCTGACCGAGTGGACCAACGAGCCGATGTGGATCTCGCTCGGGCGCGTGAAGACGACCCCGCACTACTTTCACTACCGCATCAAGACCGTGAACACGATCCCCGACGCGTACGGCGGGTGCATGTTCACGGTCACGGCGCAGGGCGACGACCCCGAGGACCCCTGCAACGAGTTCCGTCGCGTCGGGTACGCGAGCGTCGACGGGGTCATCGCGGGACCGCTCGAGGGCTGCGCCGAGGCGCTGCTCCGCTAGGCTGTCCCAAGGCGCAGTCGCGGCCCGGCGCGACGATAGTCGCAGGGGACATGCGCCAAGAGACAGCGAGTAGGACGCGGCGGCGCGGGTGAGCCGCTCGACCTCCCGCGGGGCGCGCGAGGAGGCGGCCGCGCGACGCCCTCGCGTCGAGGCCTGGGGCGGTCGGGCCGTGCCCCGCGGGCGAACCCTGGGCGCGGCGGGCGGCGCGGGGAGGGCCCCGCGGGCGCGTCAGGGCGTGCCCTTGATGACCGTCGCTTGGTTGGCGACGGCGTCGACCTTCTTCGTCACGACCTTGCCGTCGGGGTACTTCCACTTCACGGTGTGGGAGCCCTCGGAGACCATCACGCTGACGGGGGTCGGCTTGCCCTGCTTGGCGCCGTCGACCCACACGGTCGCGGGCGGCATGCCGGGGGCGCTGCCGATCTTGAGCTCGGCGTTCTTCGCCTTGGGCTTGGGCTTGTCGCTCGGCGGCTTGGGCTTGTCGCCCGGCTGCTTGACCTCGGTGGGCGGGGTGGTCTCGGCGCCGCCGGCCTTGCCCTTGACGAGGGTCACGTCGACCGAGTCGGTCGCCTCACCGCTGAAGGTGAGGGGGACCTCGCTCGGGTCGAAGCCTGGCGCCTCGACGAGCACCTTGTAGGTGACCCCGGGCTTGCGGCTGACCTTGAAGCCCTCGCCGCCCTTTCCGACCGGGGTCGCCGGGCTCGCGCCCTCGATCAGCTTGACGGTGGCGTCGGAGGGCTTGGTGACGACGGTGAGGGTCACGGTCTGGACCGCCAGCTTGACCGTCAGCGGGAGCTGCTGGCCCGCGCCGACCGGCACGTCCTGCTCGAAGGGCAAGAAGCCGTCGCTGGTGACCGAGAGCTTGTGGGTCGCCGGGGCCAGGTTGCCGATCAGGCGCGGGGAGTTGCCGGGGAACTCGACGCCGTCGACGATGACCTTCGCGGCCGCGGGCTTGACCTCGAGCTGGATCGAGCCGATAGCGACCGCCGGGGCGCCGCCGCCCGAGTCCGCGGGGGTCGGCGTCGGGTCGGGCGGCTTCGGGGTATCACCGCCGCCGCTGGCGAGGGTGATGACGAGGATGATCAGCAGGAGCGCGCCGATGCTGGCGCCCGCGTAGAGGATGATCGGGTTGCGGCGGGAGCTCGCCTCGGTGTCCTCGACCTCGGCCTCGGCGGCGACCGGCGACACCGCGACCGGCGGCGCGGGCATGCTGGCCGGCTGGGTGCGCGCGCCGACGGGCATCGAGGCGGACGCGGAGGCGGGCGGCAGGGTGCGACCTCCGGGCGGGGGCAGCGGGGTCGCCTGCACGGGCGAGTTCGGGGCGGCGGCCGCGATGATCACGGCGGCGGCGCTCGGCGGGATCTGGACCGTCGGCGAGCCCTCCTCCTCGTCGCTGTCGATCTGGCCGGCCTGCGGCGGCGGCTCGGGGCGCAGCGGGCCCGCGTCCTCGCTCCGCGGCTTGCGAGGTCCGGCGCCGCCGGGCTCGTCGAAGAGCTTGGTCTCGAGCTCGTCGTCGTCCCAGTCGAGGTCGGGCTCGGCCTTCGTGGGGGCGGCGGGGGCGGCCTTCGGCGGGGGCTTCGCGGGCTGCGGCGGCGCGCCGCCGGGGACGATCGTCGCCTTGAGCGGGTCCTTCCCGGCCGGCGCCGCGACCGGCGCCGTGAGGCCGCCGGGCTTGAGCGTCGAGGGCCGGTTCGACGGCGACATCACCATCGTCTTCGAACGCTTGCGGGCCGCGCCGTCGTCGCTCGGCGGGGCGAGCTCGTCGATCTTCGGGGCCGGGGCCGCGGGCGTGGCGGCGGCAGAGGGGCGCGCCGGCGGGATCGGGGCCGGCTTGCTCG
>CAZMML010000671.1:0-3092 GCA_964567335.1 uncultured Nannocystis sp.
CCCTCGAGGGTCCCGGTGAAGACGAAGCTCTTGCCGGTGAGCGCCCCGCCCTCGACCGCCGCGGGGGCCTCGCCGTCGAGCACCTTGACGAAGTGCAGCAGGGCGTCGATGAGCTCGGCGCGCTGCTTCAACCCGGCGACGATCGCGTCGGCGATCGCGTCCTTGATCCCGCGGACCTGCATGAGGTCGTCGCGGGTCAGCGCGCGCACGCGGGCGAGCGTGCGGAACTCGCCCGCGAGCAGGAGCGCGTTCTGCTTGCCGAGGTGGTCGACCCCGAGCGCCTGCAGGAACACCGCCAGCGGCAGCTCGCGGTGCGCCTCGACCTGGTCGACCAGGTTCTGCGCGCTCTTCTCGCCCAGGCGCTCGAGCTCTTGCAGGTCCTCGGCGCGGAGGCGGTAGTAGTCGGCCGGCGTGCTCAGCAGGCCGGCGTCGACGGCCGCCGTGATCACCTTGGGACCGAAGCCCTGCAGGTCGACGACCTTGGCGAAGTGCTCGAGCTCGCCGAGCCGCGCGTGCACGCACTGCTTCGGCTGCGAGCAGTTCAGCGTCTCGCCGTCGCGCTTCTTCTGCCGCAGCGCCGGCGCCCCGCAGGCGGGGCAGTGGGTCGGGAGTTCGAAGGGGTGCGAGGCCGGGCCCGACTCGACGACGCGCTCGACGTTGGGGATCACGCCGCCGCGGCGGGTGACCTCGACGCGACAGCCGTGGGTCAGCCCGAGCGCCTCGAAGATGTTGAGGTTGTGCAGGCTGGCGCGGCCGATCATCGCCCCGCTGAGCTCGACCGGCTCGAGCAGCGCGACCGGGGTGATGAGCCCGGTCCGGCTCACCGACCAGAAGATGTCGAGCAGGTCCGTGACCCCGGAGTCGCCCTGGAACTTGTAGGCGATCGCCCAGCGCGGGTGGTGCCCCGTCAGCCCGAGGCGCGCCTGCTCCTTGCACGACGAGGCCCGGTACACGACGCCGTCGATCTCATAGTCGAGCCCCGCGCGCGCCTTGGCCCAGCGCTCGTAGGCCGCCTGCAGCTCGGCGCGGGGCACGAACTCGTGGTCCCCGCCGGTGAAGCCGAGCTCGCGGAGCAGCGTGAACTTCTCCCGCTCGTCCCTGAACTCGGGGCCGATCACGTCGTAGGCGAAGAAGCTCAGGTGCGCGGTGCGCGAGTTCTTGCGCTCCTTCTGCTTGATCGACCCGGCGGCGAGGTTGCGCGGGTTGGAGAACTCGCCCTTGTAGCGGCTGAAGGCGCTGAGGGTCATGTAGACCTCGCCGCGCACCTCGATCTCGCGCCCGCGCGCGGCGATCTTGCGGGGGATCGCCGGGATCTCGAGGACGTTCATCGTGATGTCCTCGCCCTCCGTCCCCGAGCCGCGGGTGGCGGCGAGCTGCAGCTCGCCGCTCTTGGCGTAGCGCAGGCTGCAGGCGACCCCGTCCATCTTGGGCATCACCACCACCTCGCCCTCGAACTTGGTCGCCCAGGCGAGCAGGTCGGGCTCGTGGTAGCACTTCTCGAGCGAGAGCATCGGCCGCCGGTGCTTCACCGCGGCGCCGAAGCGCTGCTCGGGCGTGAGCCGGAGCGCCTCCTCGGCGTCGAGCGCCGGCGCCTCGCCCTGCGAGGGCCCCATCGCCTGCAGCACGGCGGCGTCCGGACGCAGGCGACGGAGCCGCTCGACGATCTGGTCGTAGAGCGGATCGGGCAGCGTCGGCGCGTGCTTGTCCCAGTACTCGTGGTTCGCGCGACGGACCAGGGCCTCGAGGTCGTCGGCGTCAAATGAAGGCAACCGCGCCTGTACGGTCGCCGCGTCGAGGCTCTGGAGTTCGTTGGGGTCGGTCGTCTTCATGGACGCGGGCCGGCGAACCCAAGCGCCCGCGACCCCCCGCCGCCGCGCGCGGGGGGGGGGGGGGGGGGGCGGGGGCCGCGGGCCCCGCCCGGAGTTGGACCAGGCCGGCGTCGATCTCACGGATCCGGCGCCGGACTTCGCCCGGGATGTCGCCCGGAGGTCCGCCTGTGACTTTGCGCGGGCGGCGGGATGCACGTTGAGGCTGACTCATCTCGATCATGCTAGGTGACGGGAGCACTTTTGACCATCAAGATCCACCCGAAGGCCAAGCGGGAGTTGGAGCAAGCGCTACGGGTGGCAGCGGAGTGGGGTCCAGGAGCCCATCTACGGTTTCAGCGTGGTTTGCGGCGCGCATGGCGCATGATCCGGGAATTCCCACGAGCGTGGCCTCGATATTCGGAGGAGACCCGGCGCTACTGCTTGCTCCAGCAGCCCTACTTCTTCGTCTATCGCGTGCGTACGACCTGCATCGAGCTCCTCGGCCTCTTTCACGAGCGCCAGGAGCCCGACGAGTGGCTCGATCGGGTCACCTCGGAGACCTGGGACGAGCTCGACTCGACGATTGTGCTCGCGTTCGCGCTGCGGCTGCGGCGGGCGTTGACCCGACTCACGAACATGTCTCGTAGGACATGACCTTGAATTCCCATCGTCTCGGCGCCCGTGCTACGCTCGCGCCGCCCATGCCCGCCGCGCCCTTGAGCTGGAGCGAGGTCCACGAGCGGGCGCTCGCCTTTGGCCGCCGGTGGCGCGCCCCCCCGGGGGACCCGGGACACTTCTGGCGCGATCTCCTCGGCGTATTCGGCCGGGGCCGCGAGCCCCTCGAGGTCCTCGCGGCCTGGGCGCGATCGCTCGACCCTGTCTACGACGCCGCCGATCTCGTGTGGCCTGGGGTGTTGGTGGCGGAGCGCCGTCCTCGCGGCGACGACCTGGATCGCCACGAGTACGGGCGCCAACCCGGCAGCCTGGACGCGCTCGCCTCGCCGCGTCACGTCCTCGTCTCGGACACCGAGCGGATCGCCCTCCACGACCTTGACCGCGGGACGAGCCTGCGCCTCCCCGCCGCCGAGCTCCACCGGCACGCCCGGGCGTTCGGCTTCCTCACCGGGCGCCGCGCGCCCGCGGCGCCCGAAGACGCGACGGAGCGTCTCGTCGCCGAGCGGATGGCTCGACTGCACACGGCCCTGCGCCGCGACGGCTCTGCAGAGGGGCACGACCGACTGCTCGCCCGACTCGCCGTCTGCTTCTATGCCGAGGACGTCGGGA
>CAZMML010000672.1:0-3091 GCA_964567335.1 uncultured Nannocystis sp.
TCACCACCAAGCGCGTCGGCGAGGGGACCGGCCTCGGCCTCGCGGTCGCCCACGGGATTATCGCCGAGCACGGCGGGCTGATCACCGCGGAGAGCGCGCCGGGCGAGGGGAGCACCTTCCACGTGTGGCTCCCGGAGGCGGGGCGATGAAGGCGCCGGTGCTGATCGTCGACGACGACCCGGCGATGCGCGACCTGCTCGCGGCCGAGCTGCGGCGCGGCGGCTACGAGGCGCACGTGGCGGCGGGGCGCGACGCGGCGCTCGCGTGCCTGCGCGCGCGGCGGATCGGCGTCGTCGTCACCGACCTGCGCATGCCTGGCGCCTCCGGCCACGACCTGTGCCGCGAGGTCGTGCAGGAGTTCCCCGCCGTTCCGGTGATCGTGATGACCGGCTTCGGCAGCATGGAGGCCGCGGTCGAGTCGATCCGGGCCGGCGCCTACGACTTCCTCACCAAGCCCTTCTCCTTCGAACAGCTGAAGGTCGCGCTGGACCGCGCGCTCGAGCACGCCGCCCTGCGCAGCGAGCTGCGGCGGCTGCGGCGTCAGACCGCGGCCTCGCCGGGGCTCGGCGACCTCCTCGGGGCGAGCCCGGCGATGGAGCGGGCCTTCGAGCTGATCGAGCGGGTCGGGCCGACCGACGCGTCGGTCCTCCTCACCGGCGAGAGCGGCACCGGCAAGGAGCGGGCGGCGCGGGCGCTGCACGACCTGAGCCGGCGGCGCTCGGGGCCCTACGTCGCCCTCAACTGCGCCGCGCTCCCCGAGCAGCTCTTCGAGAGCGAGCTCTTCGGCCACCTCAAGGGGGCGTTCACCGGCGCCGAGCGCGAGCGGCAGGGCCTCCTGCGCCAGGCCAGCGGCGGGACCCTCTTCCTCGACGAGGTCGGCGAGCTGCCGACGGCGCTGCAGCCCAAGCTGCTGCGCGTCCTGCAGGAGGGCCGGGTGCGGCCCCTCGGCGCCGACGTCGAGGCGCGGGTCGACGTGCGGCTGATCGTCGCCACCAACCGCGACCTCGGGCAGGACATCGCCGCGGGCAAGTTCCGCGCCGACCTCTACTACCGCCTCGCCGTGATCACGATCCACCTGCCGCCGCTGCGCGAGCGCGGCGACGACGTGCTGCTGCTCGCCGAGCACTTCCTCGACGCGATCGCCGACGCCCGCGGCGTGCGCCGGCCCGAGCTCGGCGACGACGCCGAGGCGCGCCTGCTCGCCTACCCCTGGCCCGGGAACGTCCGGGAGCTGCGCAACTGGATCGAGCACGCCGTCGCCATGAGCGACGGGCCCGTGGTCCACGCGCGACACCTGCCGCAGGGCGTCGTCAGCGTCACCCCGGCGGGGCGCGTCGCCTCACCGCCGCCCGAGGGCCTCGAGACCCTCGACGAGGTCGATCGCCGCCACATCCTCAAGGTGATGGCCGCCGTGCAAGGCAACAAGAGTCAGGCCGCGAAGATCCTCGGCATCGATCGCAAGACCCTCCTCGCACGGCTCCAGCGCTACGGCGCGTGACGCCGCCGTGCGACGGGCTCCCTTGAGTGCGGGGCGCGCTCCTGGCCGTGACCGAGGGCTCGCGGCGCGCCGGGCGGGTCCGCGCGGGCGGACGGCAGCGCCGCTCCGCGCCTCCGCGGCCCCGATTTGCCGCCGGCCGGCGGACCCGAGTAAGGTCGGCCACGTGCCTGCCCCCGTAAGCGACCTCCTGCCCCGGGCGTTGTCTCGCTCGATGCCCGCCCCGCACTTGCCCCGCCTCCTCGGCTTGACCCTCGGCGTCCTCGCGCTCGCCGCCTGCGCCCCGACGATCCGCACCCCCCTCAAGCAGGCCCTGCCCTCGGTCACCGGCGCCGGCCCGACCGCCTCGAGCCCCTGCCTCGGCGAGCCCGCGCGGCTCGACCTCGGCGGCCCGGCCCGCGGCGGGGCCCTCGCGGACCTCGATGGCGACGGCGCCGACGACCTCGCGCTCGCGGTGCTCGGCCCGGGCGGCGGCGCGGCGGTCTTCTTCCTGCACGACGGCCAGGGCAGCCTGCGCCAGTCGATGCGGATCCCGATCCCGCAGGCGCCGACCGCGATCGCGGCCGACGACTTCAACGCCGACGGCATCGACGACCTCGCGATCGGCGCCGCCGAGCCGCCGGCGTTGCATGTCCTGCTCGGGCGCGGACGCGGTGAGTTCATCGCCGGCGCGACCCCGCTGCGGGTCGCCCCGGCCGCCCTCTGGAGCGCCGACCTCGACCGCAACGGCACCCCCGACCTGGTCGCCCTCGACGAGGGCGGAAAGGCCGTCCACGCGATCCTCGGCGACGGGCGCGGCGAGTTCAAGATCGGGCCGCGCAGCGGCCTCCCCGCCGAGGGCCTCCCGGCGACCGTCACCCTCCTCGACGCCGACCGCGACGGCGTGCTCGACCTCGGCCTGCTCGCCGACCGCGGACGCGACGCGATGGTCCACCTGATCCGCGGCGACGGGAAGGGCGGCTTCGGCAAGGTGATGCAGCGGCGGGTCGTCGGCCGCGGCGCGCGGGCGCTGCTCGCCGCGCCGATCGGCGGCGACGAGGGCCACGACATCATCGCGCTGGTCGACTCCGCCGGCGAAGGCGGCGCGGCGGCAGTCGCCGCCGTCCTGATCGGCACGGCCCCGCTCGAGTTCTCCGCGGTCGGCTACTTCGCGCCCGGCGGCGTCGGCGACGCCAGCCTCGCCGACGTCGATCTCGACGGCGATCCCGACCTGATCGCCAGCTCCGCCGACGGCAGCGCGATCTACCTGATCCCCGGCGACGGCCGCGGTGGTTTCGGCCCGGGCAGCACCCGGCGCGGCAACGGCCTCGGCTCGAGCACCCTGGTGCTCCGCGCGGGCCGTCCGACCGTCCTCAACTTCGGGCCCGCCACGCAGCAGTTGAACGTCCTCGGCCTCGGCCGCTGCCAGTGACCCGGCCGCGGCTGCTCCGGCGGCGGCGGCGTGGGTACGGACCGCTTGATGTCGCAGGGCGCGGGCGGGGCGGAGCCCGTTTCAGGCGCCAGCGTGCGCACGAGCGACGCAGTTTGCCTGCGAGCAGGTTCATGGCGGCGAGGGACGTGAGACGGGGGGAGCCCGCCCTCCGCGGGGACCCTGCT
>CAZMML010000673.1:0-3085 GCA_964567335.1 uncultured Nannocystis sp.
AGGCTGTCCCTGGGCGCAGCCGCAGCCGCGGTCGACGAGGTCGGTGTCGTCGAGACCGGCGCTCGCGGGGTCGGGATCGGGATCGGGATCGGGGTCGGGGGTCGGATCAGGGGCGGGCCTCGGTGGCGGAGCGGGGTCGGGAGGCGGCGGGTCGGGCGGTGGCGGCTCGGGATCGGGAGGCGGAGGATCGGGAGGCGGTGGGTCGGGAGGAGGCTCGGGGTTGGGCGGCGGTTCGAAGGGGCCGTCGCTGAAGGGCGCGCCGCAGGTGGCGCTCCAGCCGCTGAGGGCGGCGGTGCTGCAGCCGTCGCCCCAGGTGGCGTCCGGGTCCGAGAGGTCGGTGGGGAAGCCGCCGCACGCGGCGGTGGGCGCCCAGGTGCCGGCAGCGTCGTGGCAGGGGGTGAGGTCGAGGCCGGTGAAGCCCTCGAGCCAGGCCATCTGCGTCCAGAAGATCTCGTAGACGGTGCCGAGGCCGCAGATCTCGCCCTGGTCGTCGGGGAGGGCGTCAGGGTGGAGGGTCGAGGCGGCGCCGAGGACACGCCATGTCCCATCGGACAGGCGTGCGAAGGCGGGGCCGCCGGAGTCGCCGAAGCAGCCGCCCTTGTCAGGCCCGAGCATGATGAGCTCGTTGGCGTCGGGGTTGATGTCGGTGAGGGTCTGGGAGGTGAAGCGCTTGATCCCGCCGCCGGTCGGGAGCGGGTTGCCCTCGGGGTCGACGAGGGCGCTGTCGGCGCCGAAGCCGGTGATGATGAGCTGGGTGCCCGGTTGGAGCTGGTCGACCTCGCAGCCCATGATCAGAGGGACGCGCGGGACGCCGATGACCGGATCGGCGAGCACGCAGGCGGCCAGGTCGAAGATCGTGGCGCCGGAGTCCCACTGGGGGTGCGTCTGGCAGGACGCGACGGGGACCTGGCGGACGGGCGCGGCCACGTCCTCGCCGAACATGACGCTGCCGGGGGTGGCCCAGGAGATCGAGGGATCCATGCAGTGGGCGGCGAAGATGACGACCTGCGGGTCGATCAGGGTGCCCGTGCAGAAGAACTGGCCGGAGTCGCGGTCGATCATCGCCACCGCGCTCGGGAAGTCGCAGGTGCCGGCGTCGACTCCGCCGAAGATCGACTGGGGCGACGGGTCCGGCTGCGCGAGCGGACCGGCGTGCGCGGGCGTCGCCGCCGCGAGCGTCGCCGCGAGGGCGAGGAGAGGGCGCATGAGGAGAGCGTCCCACCGGCGGGGGAGGGCCGCAAGGAAGAGGCGCGCGTGGTCGCCGTGCGGGACACGGGGCCCGGCTGAGGCGCTATGCTCCGGCGCGTGGCCGCGCTCCCCCTCGTGCTTTGGCTCTCCACAGCGTGGTCACCCGCGGAGGCCGTGAGTGCGACGCCGGAGGTCGCGACGCCCGCGGGCGAGAGCGCGACGCGCGAGGAGCCGCGCGCGACGGGGGCGGAAGAGAAGGCGCCCGGGGCGACGGGCGTGGGCGCGGAGGAGCCGGCGACGACGCCAGCGGTCGGCGCGACTGGGACGGCGCCGGAGGCGGGGGCGGGGACGGAGGAGAAGCCGGGTGCGACGCGTGCGGGTGAGGGCGGGGCGAGCGGGGGGGCGAGCGGAGCGTCGACGCCTGGGGCGGGGCCCGCGGGACTCGGGGCGTCGCAGCAGCCTGCAGCGCGGCCGCGGCCGCGGTGGTGGGGGCCAGAGCCGCGGCCGAAGGTGAGCGGGTACGGCGGGCCGGCGCTGCGGCTCTCGGGGCTTCACGGGGCCTTCGCGGCGCTGGTCGGGCTCGAGGGCGGGATCAACGTGATGCAGCGGGTGACGATCGGGGCGTCGCTGCTGTGGCTGCTGAACCCGGTCGAGGCGGGGAGCTTCGCGCGCGGGGCGGCGACGCGGGTGAACTTGAACTACGGAGGGCTGGTGGTCGATGTCAGCTACGTGCGCGGGCGGCGGGTGGCGGGGACGATCGGCGGGTTGATCGGGGGGGGCGGGGCGTGCCTGCAGAACCCGAACAACGGCGACTGCGCCGACCGGACGGGCTTCTTCGTCGGTGAGCCGCGCGCGGGGCTGCGGGTAATCTTGGCGCCGGTGGTGCGCTTGCACGTGGGGCTCGGGTACCGGCTGATCGCGGGCCGCGGATGGTCGGGGCCGCCCAATGCCCGCCTCGGCGGGCCTTCAGCGGCGGTGACGCTCGAGTTCGGATGGTTCTGAGGACATGCTGCTGCTGACTCAAGCGCCCGACCCGCTCCCCGAAGACGGCGATGACCTGGTGGCGTCGACCCGGGCGGCGCGCGAGGCGGGGTTTCGCTGCGTACACCTGCCGGTCGAGGCGGATCACCGCGGCGACCTGCTCGGGGCGATCGCGGACGGTGTGCCGCAGGGACCGGACGTGGCGGTGTGGGTCGGGACGATCCCGGAAGAGTCGACGTATCGGGCGGTCCACGCGGCGCTGGCGGAGCGCGGGGTGAGGATGGTGAACGACCCGGAGGCGCACCTGCGGGTGATGGAGTTCGACCGGGCGTACCCGCGGCTGATCGGGCTGACGCCGCGCAGCGTGGTGGTGACGCGGCCGGAGCAGGCGGAGGAGGCGGCGGCGGCGGTGGGTCTGCCGGCGTTCGTGAAGGGGGCGGTGCTGTCGCGCAAGCACCTCGGGTGGCGGCACTGCGTGGCGAGCGACGTGGCGGAGCTGCGCGAGCGGATCGCGGGGGTGCTCCGCAGCCCCTACCACGCGCGCGGCCGGGCGGTGGTGCGCGAGCTGGTGCGCCTGCGACACCACCGGGTGGCGGCGACGGACGTGCCGATCGGGCGCGAATACCGGGTGTTCCTGTACCGCGGGGAGCCGCTGGGGTGGGGCTACTACTGGCCCTACTACCACGAGTTCGTGGCGCTGAAGCCGGCGGAGGAGACGGGGGTTCTGGCGCTGGCCAGGACGGCGGCGCAGCGGCTCGAGACACCGCTGGTGTCGCTGGACATCGCGCAGCTCGAGGAGGGCCCGTGGATCGTGATCGAGGCCGGAGACCCACAGTTCTCGGGGCTCAGCTTCATCTCGCCGCGTCCGCGGTGGCGCGCGCGGGCGGCCCCCCCGCGCGCGGCGGGGTGAAGGGTC
>CAZMML010000674.1:0-3083 GCA_964567335.1 uncultured Nannocystis sp.
CCCCCCCGCGGGGCCTGTGGTGGCCTCCCCCGCGGGCGGGGGGGTGGTGGTGGTGGTGGGGGGGGGGGGGCGGGCCGCCCCGACGCTGGCACTGCTGGCCACCATCGAAGCCGCGGCGCCGCCGCGGGCTGCGGCAGCGCCGTCGGCACCGCCGCCCGGCGTGCTGCGTCCGCCGCGCCTGATCGGGCGCGACCGCGAGCTGGCCGCGCTGCGGCAGGCGCTGCAGGCCGGCCAGGTGGCGGCGCTGCACGGCGAGGCCGGCCTCGGCAAGACACGGCTGCTGCAGGCGGTGGCCGCGCTGCAGCAAGGCACGGTGATGGCCGCCGGCCGCCCCGGCGACGCGGGCGTGCCCTTCGCGACGCTGGCGCGGCTGCTGCGCGAGCTGGTGCGCCAGGCCGGCCAGGCGCCGACGCGGCTGCTGGCGGCCGGCACGCGCGCCGAGGTGGCGCGTGTGCTGCCCGAGTTCGACGGCGCGGCCGCAGCGCGCGCCGGCGGCGAAGGCCAGCGCCTGGCGTTGCTGCGCGCGGTGCGTGCGCTGCTCGACGCCTGCCCCGGCGTGCATCAGCTGGTGGTCGACGACCTGCACTTCGCCGACGACGCCAGCATCGAGATGCTGGGCCACCTGATCGACGCGGACGCGGACGCGGACGCGGACGCGGACGCCGACGCCGACGCCGACGCCGACGCCGACGCCGACGCCGACGCCGACACCGACGCCGACACCGCCAACGCGGCCCGCGCGCCCGCGCCCGAGCCGCGGCGCCGCTGGCTGCTGGCCTGCCGCCCGGCCGAGGCCGGCACGCCGCTGCAGGCGCTGCACGACCGGCTGGTCGAGCAGGTGCTGCTGGCGCCGCTGCGGCTGGCGCCGCTGGACGAGGCCGCGCTGGCCGAGCTGGTGGACTCGCTGGCGCTGCCCGGCGTGTCCGGTGCGCGGCTGGCGCCCGGGCTGCTGCGCCGCACCGGCGGCAACCCGCTGTTCGTGCTGGAGACACTGAAGCAGGCCTGGGTCGAGGGCAGCCTGGGCCGGCTGGCCGACGCCGCCGTGCTGCCGCGCCCGCTGACGGTGGGCCGGCTGATCGAGCGCCGGCTCACGCAGCTGAGCCCGGGCGCGCTGGCGCTGGCGCGCGTGGCCGCCGTGGCCGGCGTGGACTTCGGCATCGGCCTGGCCGAGCACGTGCTGGGCGCGTCGGCGATGCAGTTTGCCGACGCGCTGAACGAGCTGGAGACCGCGCAGGTGCTGCGCGACACGCAGTTCGCGCACGACCTGGTGCACGACGCGGTGCGCGCCAGCGTGCCGGCGGCCATCGCGCGCCACACGCACCTGGGCGTGGCCGCGTGGCTCGAAGCGCACGGCGCCGAGCCGGCGCGCGTGGCGCGGCACTGGATCGACGGCGGCCAGCCGGTGCGCGCGCTGCCCTGGCTGCAGCGCGCGGCGCAGGCCGCGGCAGCGGCGCTGCGGCCGCGCGAGCAGCTCGCCTTCCTCGACGAGAAGGGCGCGATCGAGCAGGCCGCGGGCGACCGTGCCGCCGCCTTCGAAAGCGGCCTGGAGGCGCTGCGCCTGGCCACGTCGATCGACAACGAGCCGAGCGACATCGCCGCGCGCGGCGACCGCGTCGAGGCGCTCGCCGGCGACGACGCAGCACGCGTGGGCTGCACGCTGGCGCGCAGCAACGCGCACAAGACACGCGGCGAGTTCGCGGCCGTGGTCGAGCTGGCGCAGCACGCGCTGCCGCTGGCGCGGCACGACGCCCGGCTGCAGGCGCTGCTGCACAGCGAGCTCGGCAGCGGGCTGTCGATGCTCGACCGGCATGCCGAGGCGCTGCCGCACATGCAGGGCGCGCTGGCCTGGCTGGACGTGCACGGCAGCGCGATGGACCGCGGCGTGGCGCACGGCGAGCTGGCCATCGCGCTGGACAACAGCGGGCGGCTGGACGAGGCCCTCGCGCACCACCAGGGCGCCTACGAGCTGCTGCGCCATCTGGACGACATCCCGCTGCTCGGCTCGGTGTGCGGCAACCTGGCCTGCAACCGCATCGATGCGGGCGACCTGGACGCCGCCGACGAGGCGCTGGTGCGCGGCCAGCAGTGGCTGGCGACGTCGGAAGAGCAGCAGGCGCAGGCGCCGATCCTGCAGCTGCTGCGCGCGCTGGTGCTGGGCGGGCTGGAGCGCTACGGCGACGCGCTGACGCAGGTGCAGCTGGCGCTGGACACGACGCGCCGCTACCAGCCGGCGTACCTGCCGCGCGCGCAGTTGCGCGAGGCGCAGCTGTGGGCGCTGCTGGGCCAGTGGGGCCGCGTGCACCAGGCGCTGCAGGCCGTGGCGCCGGTGCTGGCCGACGCCGGCTGGCCGCCCCGGCTGATGCACGCGGTGCTGCAGCACCAGGCGGCGCGGGTCGGTCTGGGCCAGGCCGACGCCGGCTGGCAGGCGATGGCACAGCTGCGCGACGAGATCGGCCCGCACATCCGCCCGGACCTGCGGCTGCCGCTGCGCATCGAGATGGCGGCTCAGCTGCCGCCCGAGGCGGCATGGGACGAGCTGCAGGCGGTGGCGCAGGAGGCGATGCGCCTCGGCCACCGCGGCAGCGCGCTGGCAGCCTGGGTGCGCGCCGCCGGGCTGGTGGATATCGGCGAGGTGCCCGCGCGCACCGCCGCCGAGGCCGCGCTGGCCTTGTGGCAACTGGGCGTACGCAGCGTGCACCTGGCGCCGGCGGAGGCCTGGCTGCACATCGGCCGCGGCCTGCAGGCGGCCGGCGACGCGCGCCATGCGGCGCTGTGGCGCGAAGGCGCGGCCAAGCTGAGGCGAGTGGCCGACGAGCAGGTGCCCGAGCCCTTTCGCGACAGCTTCCTGCGCCGCCAGCCGGTGCACGAGGCGCTGCTGCGCTGCGCGGGCTGACGAGTCGTGCCGGGTCGAGACTGCGGCGCCAGCTAGCCGAGCAGCGCCGCCGCCAGCCGGTTGTGCCGCTCCAGGTGCGCCGGCAGGTCGACGGTCGTCAGCCGGCCGTCGCGCACGACGATGCGGCCGTCGACCACCGTGTGCCGCACGCGCGGCACGTGGCAGAAGAACAGCGCGGCCAGCGGGTCGT
>CAZMML010000675.1:0-3058 GCA_964567335.1 uncultured Nannocystis sp.
CCTCACCGCCCTGAAGGAGCGCTACGACGTCGGCACGACGATGGTCACCGGCGGCGCGCTGCTCATGGTCGGCGGGCTCCTCCTCGGCGGCACCCTGAGCGCGCTCGGGGCCCGCGACCTCCGCCAGGGCCGTCGTCTCCGCGGCGTGATGGCCGGTCTGCGCGTCGCGCCGGCGCCCTTCGGCTTCACCCTGAGCGGCCGCTTCTGAGCGGGTCTGGCGGCCGACCCATGAGCGAACAGCGCGGCGTGACTAGCCCTTGGGGGCGGCCGCGGAGGGCGCGCAGGGCAGGCGTACGGTGAAGCGGCTGCCGCGGTCGACCTCGCTGACGACCGTGATCTCGCCGCCGAGGAGGGTGCAGAAGCTCCGGGACAGGGCGAGCCCGAGGCCGGTGCCGCCGTAGCGGCGGGTGGTCGAGTCGTCGGCCTGGCTGAAGGCGCTAAAGAGTCGATCGAGGTACTCCGGGGCGATGCCGATGCCGGTGTCCTCGACCTCGACGACGAGCGCGGCCCCGTCGATGCGGGCGCGGAGGGTGATGGTGCCCTCGTGGGTGAACTTGGCGGCGTTGCTGAGCAGGTTGTAGAGGATCTGGCGCACCTTGACGTGATCGCTGCGGATCACGCCGACCTCGTCGGCGATGAGCAGCGCGAGCGCGTTGCCGCTGGCGCGGATCATCGGCGTCAGGGTGGCGACGACGTCGTCCAGGAGCTCGCGGACGACGATCGGCTCGATGAAGACGGACATCTGCCCGGCCTCGATCTTCGAGAGGTCGAGGACGTCGCTGATCAGCGCGAGGAGGTGGCGCGCGGCGCCGAGGATCCGGCCGACATCGCCGCTCTGCCGCGCCCCCGCGAGGTCCTCGAGGAGCAGCTCGGAGTAGCCGATGATCGCGTTGAGCGGGGTCCGCAGCTCGTGCGAGATGTTGGCGAGGAAGCGGCTCTTGGCCGCGGTCGCCGCGAGCGCGAGGTCGCGGGCCTGCGCGAGCTCGGCGTTGGTGAGCGAGAGCTCGTGGGTGCGCTCCGCGACCCGCCGCTCGAGCTCCTCGCTCGCCCGCCGCGCCTGCTCCTCGGCCGCCCGCAGCTCGCGGATCACCTCGCCGAGCAGCCGCTCGCGCTTGTCGCGGCCCTCCTCGAGGACCACGCGGCGCTGCTCCGAGCGCTCGAGCTTGAGCGCGAGCACCCGGTTCTGGCGCTCGAGCTCGCGGAGCCTGGCCTCGAGGTCGCCCACGCTCACTCCGCGCCGAGGACCACGGTCACGAAGGTCTCGTTGTGGAAGCGGGTCGGCTCGCCGGCGCGCTGCGGGCTGAGCTCGCCGTAGGCGTAGAAGCCGGCGAAGGGCAGCCCGGCGGGGCCGGCGGTGCGGAGCAGCGCCTGCTCCTCGGCGGTGCGGGTGCCGAGGAGCTGCTTGCGCGCGGCGCAGGAGATGACGAAGGCGCCGGCGGGGCGGGAGCCGGGGTAGGTGGCGACGGCCTGGGCGATCGAGCGGCCGGTGGCCTCGACGATCCCGTCGCGCGTCGCGGCGGTGATCTGCACGCGGGCGCCGGGGGGGATCGAGCCGGCGAAGATGATGCTGCCGTGCTCGAGGTCGTAGCCGACCGGGGCGCGGAGGTAGTAGTCGCCGCCCTCGACGAAGACCGCGAGCGGGTACTCGCCGGAGGGCAGGACGTGCTGGCCGAGCATCTGCTGGTAGAAGTCGATCGCGGAGCGGTCGTCGATCCGGTCGAGGGTGTTGCCGCGGACCGCGGTGACGAGCGCGGGGCTGCCGACCGGGGTCCAGCCGCAGGCGACGCCGCAGCCGAGCTTGAAGTCGCCGGCGAGCAGCAGGACCGGGACGCCGCCGGTGACGACCTCCCGCCCGCAGAACTGCACGCACCGCTGGAAGCGCCACGAGTCGGCCGCGGTGCCGCCGATCACCGGCACGCCGTCGCCGAGCCGCTCGCGCAGCCGCGCCCCGAGGACGACCGCGTCGCAGGTGAGGCTCTCGGGGGTAACGAGGCAGAGCCGCGGCTCCCCGCGCAGCCCCGCCCGCGCCGCGCCGAGGGCCGCGTCGACGGCCGCGTCGACGTCGCCGGAGGCGTCGCGCCCGAGCCCCGCGGCCGCCTCGAAGCCCTCGCCGACAAGGAGGAGCAGCAGCAGCGAGTCCTCGCAGTAGCCGGCGACAGAAGACATCTCGCCGTCGGTGCTGCATCCGATCAGCGCGATCCCCGGGAAGGCGTCGACGAGGGCGGCCAGGGCCCGCGGGTGGTCGTGGTCGATCCCCGCCAGGAGCACCCCGGCGCGCACGCTGCGGCCCGCGACCCGCTCGCGGACCTGCGCCAGTAGGTCGCTCACGCCGCCCCCAGTGTCCGGATCTTCGCTGTGCGCGACGACAAACTCGATCATGTCCCCTCCCCTCGGATTCGAGGCATCGTAGCGGCGACGGTCGCCACCGCCAACCGCCCGCGGGCCCTCGCCCGCGAGCTCGCGCGGCGGCGCGTCCGGAGGGGTCCAACCTTGAAGAGGAGCTCGTCGAGAGCACGATCTCCTGGCCGGAGCAGCGTCACGGGCGCGTTCTTCACGCGAGTCGCGGCGGCGGGCGCGAGCGTGCGCCGCGTCGGCGCTCAGCGGATCCCGGCCGCGCCGAGGACCGCGGGCCCCGTCGCGGCGATCGCCAGGCAGCCGCCGAGCATCAGCAGTAGCCCGGGGATCAGCAGGTCCGAGGTGCGCAGGCCGCCCTCGCCGTAGGCCATCGCGTTCGGCGGCGTGCTGATCACGAAGGGCACGCCCATCGACGCGGCCATCGCGATCATCACCGCGGCCGCGGGCGGCTCGCCGAGGCCGCCCGCGAGCGGGATCAGCATGGTCGCGGTCGCGGTGTTGCTCATCAGCGCCGAGAGCAGCGCGCTCGCGAGGCAGAGCGCGGCCGCGCGGCCGAGCGCCGAGAGCTCGGACCAGGGCAGCGCGGCGGCGGCGGCGGTGACGAGGCCGGAGCGCTCGAGGAGGAGGCCGAGCGTCAGACCCCCCGCGGTCAGGATCAGGGTCGACCAGTCGATCCGGCCGAGGTCGTCCTTGCCGAGCAGGC
>CAZMML010000676.1:0-3055 GCA_964567335.1 uncultured Nannocystis sp.
GCTCAGCCAGCGCGCCTCGCGGCGCTTCACCTGGACCCTCGGCACCGACCTCCAGCTCGACCGCTTCAGCGCCCTGGTCTTCCAGGAGGAGACCGACTGGATCGACGGCCGCGAGCTCCGCGGCCGCGGCCTCACCACCACCAGCGGCCTCTACCTCACCAGCGCCCTCAGCCTCGGCCCCGTCTCGATCTGGCCCGGCGCCCGAGTCAGCCTCTTCACCAGCGACAACGGCTTCTCCGCCGATCAGAACAGCGCCGCCTACGCCGTCGATCCGCGGCTCCTGGTCCGCTGGACCCCGCACGAGCGCGTCTGGCTCAGCCTCGGCGCCGGCCTCTACTCCCAGGCGAGCCTCCTGCGCCAGCGGATCAACGCGATCTCGCCGCTCATCGACCCCGGCGACAACCTCCTCCAGAGCGGCTCCGTGCTCGTCCCCCTCGGCGACGGGGCGGTCGTCCTCCCTGGCGCGGTGCGCTACCTCGACGGTCGCCTCGACCTCGAGGTCGTCAGCCCCGTCGCCGCCGCCCGCGCGCAGCACCTCAGCGCCAGCCTCCACGTCGACTTCGGCGATCACTGGAGCCTCGACCTCACCGGCTTCTTCCGCCGGGTCCACGATCACACGCCGCCGCGCGAGGGGATCTCCCCCTTCGGACCCACCCTCATCTCGAGCGGCTCGCTCGCCCACGGGGTCGAGGCCCTGCTGCGCCGGGACCTGACCCGCCGCCTCCGCGGCTGGCTCGCCTACACCTGGATGCGCGCGGACCAGGGCCTCATCCGCGAGACCTACGAGCTCTCCGTCCGCCGGCCCGCCGACTTCGATCAGCGGCACAACTTCCTCGCCCTCGTCCAGCTCCGCCTGCCGCGGAGGTGGGAGCTCGGCGCCCGCTTCCGGATCGTCACCGGGCTGCCCTACACGCCGATCGTCGGCGCCACCTACGAGGATCCCGGCGTCCATTGCCAGACGCCCTGCCCGCTCCTGGGCGCGGAGAGCAGCGCCCGCATGCCCGTGTTCCACCAGCTCGACGTCCGCGTCGACAAGACGTGGGTCTTCCGGCGCGCGATCCTCGGCCTCTACTTCGACGTCCAGAACGTCTACAACAAGCAGAACGCCGAGGCCCTGGTCTACAACCGCTACTTCACCCGGACCACCGCCGTCGTCGGCGTCCCGATCCTGCCTGTGCTCGGCGCGCGCCTCAGCTACTGAGCGCCGCGGCGCTCGTCGCCGGAGCGACCGCTCGGGCCCGCGACGTCGTCCTCACGCGAGGAGTTCGTGATCTCGAACCTCTCAGAGGCCCGGCGGGACGTCGCGGTCGCGTGGACCTGGGTCGCGCGCGGGCGCAAGGACGCACGCGGGAGCGGGGTGGACAAGGGCCGCGGCCGTCGCCACAATCGATCTTCATGAGAAGATCCGCCCTCGCCTCGCTGCTGGGCGCGCTCGTCGCCGCGGCGTGTTTCACGGATCGCTTCCCGGGCTCGGGGTCGGACGGGCTCTCGGACGCCGGATCCGCCGGATCCGCCGGCTCGACGGACCAGAGCGCGACGACCGCGGGGTCCTCGACCACGACATCGACGGGCTCGGACACGGGCGGCGCCACGACCTCGACGCAGACGACGAGCGCCGGGACGGGCACCGCGGGGTCGTCGGCGACGAGCGACGCGACCACCACCGCCGCGCAGTGCGGCGCCCTGGGGGACCCCTGCGGCGACGGATGCTGCGGGTGCCTGGCCTGCACGAACGGCCACTGCACCGCGAACGCCGACGCCTGCGGGGCGTGCCAGACCTGCGCCGAGTCGGGCGACTGCGTCCCGACCGCGGGCGCGGAGTGTGTGGCCGCGGATCCCGTCTGCGAGGGGAAGATCTGGGGGATCGACGGCACGCGTTGCCTGCGCTTCGCCGGGCGATGGGGCACCTGTGACGGGTCCGCCCAATGTACCCCCAACCCGGAGAGTGACTGCGGCGGGCAGGGCTCGACCATCGCGGAATGCACCGACGCCGAGTGCATCAAGCCGGATGTCTGCGTCGCGCTCATGGACGCGAACACCGTCCTCGACGTGGGTCTCTGCGCCTCAGGACCGACCGAGGGGTGCGGAGACTCCTGCAGCGACATGAACGACGGGTCCGTCCTCTATCACAGCCTCTGCGGCGTCGACGGAATCTGCGGCAGCGCGGGCCAGGAGTCCTGCAAGGGCTACAAGTGCGCCGGACCGACGGCCTGCGCCAAGAGCTGCCAGAACGACAGCGACTGCGCGCTCGGCTTCGCCTGCGACTTCGGCGCCTGCAACTGAGCGCGAAGAGGGGACGCCTCCGCGTCGCTCGCCTCGGGGTCGTCAGGCCCGGCGACGCGGCTCAGCGACGGACCGCCGCCGCGCTCGCGGACGGCTCCGCGAGCAGGGCGAGGATCTGGTCGGCGACTCGCTCCGCGCGGCGGCCTCAGGTGCGGCCTCATCCGCGGTCGCCGACGCCGGGTCTCGACGCTGCGCGCGCGCTTCGCCGAGACCGAACGATCCGGCCCACACACGATCCTCCCGACCGGATCAGCCGGCGGGGAGGCAGCCGCTGGTCTTCAGGAACCCCCGGATCGCCGCGGCGTAGGCGGCCGGATCGCCCGGGAAGTCGTTGTGGTGCCCGGGCAGCTCGACGAATTGCGAGCCCGGGGTGATCGCGTGGAGCTGGCGCGCGTGCGCGGGCGGGATCAGCTCGTCGTCGGCGCCGTGGAGGATGAGCACCGGCTTGCCGAGGCCGGGGAGCACGCGATCGGTGCGGAAGGGGTGCCGGCACAGCGACTCGAGGAGGCCGCGGCTGCGCGCCAGCGCGGCGAGGCTGGTGAACGTCGACTCGAGGATCAGCGCGGCGGGCGGCCGCTCCGCCGCGAGCGCCGCGGCCACGCCGCCGCCGAGCGAGCGGCCGTGGAAGATGATCCGCGCCGGGTCGACCTCGGGGCGCGCGGCCATCAGGTCGTAGAAGCGCGCCATGTCGGCGACGATCGCCGCCTGCGACGGGTCGCCCTGCGAACGGCCGTAGCCGACACTGCCGCCGGGATGCTTCTGCCAGTAGCGA
>CAZMML010000677.1:0-3053 GCA_964567335.1 uncultured Nannocystis sp.
GGCAAGGCGCCCGCGCCCGCCGCCGGCGCGCAGGGCAAGGCGGCCCCGACGACGACGACATCGACCTCGAGCCTGGACCGCTTCGTCACCCCGGCGAAGAAGGTCCCGCGGCGCAAGCCGCCGATCTTCGAGGCCTTCGAGGACGAGAACAGCCTCTCCGAGCTCAAGAAGCCCTTCTCCTTCCCGCCCGAGATCAAGGTGATCGCGGTGCGGACGGCCCAGGACGCGAAGCCGATCACCCAGGGCGAGGCGAGCCTCTACTTCTTCCCGCAGGGGCACACCCAGCTCGCGCACATCCACGTGCAGGAGGTCGAGCACCCGGAGAACGAGTTCACGATCATCGTCCGCCCGCTGACCGGCCGGGTGGAGGTCGTCGACGGCCACGTGGAGCTCTCGCTCCCGGAAGATCCGACGGCGGTGCGCGACGACCTCGGCCGGCGGCCCAACCGGAGGTCCTTCTGATGACGACGCTCCGCCCCCCGCGGGCCCGCTACGGCGGCGCCGGCTTCACCCTCCTCGAGGTCATGGTAGCGATCGCGATCCTCGCGCTCTCGATGACCTCGCTGCTGGTCTCGCAGATGGAGAGCCTCCAGGCGACCCGCTACTCCCAGCAGATCACCGCGATCGCCTTCCTCGCCGACTACCAGCTGATCGAGACCGAGTACATCGTCCGCAAGGAGGGCGGGTGGGTGCTCGAGGACAAGTTCTACGAGGGCAGCTTCGCCGACCAGGGCTGGCCCGACGTGCGCTACCGCTGCATCGTCGACTTCCTCAAGATGCCGGAGTTCACCGAGCTGCGCGCGGCGAAGGACAGCAGCGACAAGGCGAGCCGCGGCGAGAGCTCGATGTACTACCGGAGCGCGGGCGACCAGGCGTTCACCGCCCTCGGCCTGGTGTGGACGCCGGTCAAGCAGGCGATCGAGCGCTCGATCCGCAAGGTCAAGTGCACCGTGACCTGGAAGGACGGCGAGCGCCAGGAGGAGTTCATCGTCAACACCTTCTGGGCCGATCCCGAGAAGCTCAAGACCCTCCCCGGCCTCGGCGGCGAGGCGAAGGAGGGCGACCTCGGCGACGGCAAGGACGGCGGGGCAGGGGGCGCAGGCGCCGGCGCGGGCGGGAGCCAGTCGTCCTCCTCGTCCTCGGCGCCGAGCGGCTCGCTCGGGGGCCGCGGCGGCGCGATGAGCGGGCCGATGCTGGGAGGGTCGAAATGAGCCCCCGCCTCGCCCGCGCCCGCGGCCTGACGCTGATCGAGATCCTCGTCTCGGTCGCGGTGATCGTCATGATCTCGGTGTCGGTGTACGCCGGCTTCAACACGACCACCCAGAACATGCGCTACGCGGAGCAGGTCCAGCAGAAGTACGCCGTCCTGCGCAACTGCCTCAGCCGCATGGGCGCCGAGATCTCGATGGCCTACCTCTCGTTTAACCGTCCGGCCGACGAGGACCGCCACTACACCCTCTTCGAGGGGCGCGACAGCTTCACCTCCGACAGCCTGACCTTCTCCTCGTTCGCCCACGTCCGCATGCGCAAGGACGCCGACGAGAGCGACCAGTCGGTGATCCAGTACTTCCTCTTTAAGGACCCGAACGACATCAGCCGCACCCACCTCTACCGCCGCGAGTCGCGGCGCCTCACCGGCGACATGCCGGAGAAGCTCGAGGAGTACTTCCCCGCCTACGTGTTCTGCGAGGACATCAAGTCCTTCGACGTCAAGTACTGGGACGTCAAGCGCGTCGAGTGGCTCGACGAGTGGCGGACGACCAAGCAGGACATGCAGCCCGACCGCATGCCCGAGCGCGTCAAGCTCACGCTCGGCGTGTGGGACGCCGAGATCGGCAAAGAGGTCAAGTACACCACCCAGGTCCTGATCTTCATGCAGGAGAAGCTCGACTTCTCGAAGTGAGGCCGCCGTGAGCACCGCCGAGACCCCGAAGATCGCCCCCGCCCGCGCCCCGCGCCCGCGCCCCCGCGCCCGCGGCGAGCACGGCATCGCGATCTTGATGGTCATCGCCTGCCTCGCCGTGCTCCTGCCCTTCACCGCGGCCTTCAACTACACGACCCGGGTCGACTGGCAGGCCGCGCTCAACCTCCGCGACGAGGTCGCCGCGCGCAACCTCCACCGCGGCGGCATGCGCCTCTCGCTGCTCCTCTTCGAGCTGCAGCGGATGGTCTTCAACCAGAAGCAGTTCCGCAAGATGCTCGGGACCTGGGACATCACCCAGGTCGCCCCCTACCTGATGTCGGCCTTCGGCTCGAAGGACGGGCACGAGGGGATCGCCGGCCTCGTCGGCCTCGACGCGACTACGTTCAAGGACCTGGCGATCGAGCACGGCGGCTTCGAGATCCGCGTCGAGGCGGAGAGCGGCAAGCTCAACGTGAACTGCCTCGCGCAGGCCGGGCAGGGCAAGGACAACTCCCAGGCGCGCACCGTCCAGACGCTCGAGGCGATGCTGATGCCGACCCTCTACGACCCGCTCTTCGACGAGGAGAAGCTCGACGGCCAGCGCTACTCCCGCGGGGACGTGATCCGGGCGATCGTCGACTACATCGACGACGACATCAAGGCCTTCGACATGGTCAAGCTGGCGTCGGCGTCGACGCAGGAGCGCTACCGTTACACGGAGCTCTTCGACCCCTACCAGCCGCGCAACGCCCGCCTCGACAGCATCGAGGAGCTCCACCTCGTCCAGGGCGTCGACGACGACATCATGACCGCGATCGCCGCCGACCTGACCGCCTACGGCGGCTGCAAGGTCAACCTCAATTTCGCCAGCGCCGATCAGATCGCGCTCGTGCTGCGGCAGTCGGTCACCGCGACCGACAAGTGGAAGACCGAGGGCGAGAACTTCCTGCTCAAGACCCTGCCGCTCGCGCGCTACATCGTCGACTCGCGGACCTTCAGCCTCTTCGCCGATCTCAAGGCGTTCAAGGAGATCGCCGGCAAGCCGGACAAGTTCATCAGCCCGCTCGCCGCGCTCGGCGGCGCGGCCGCCTCCGCCGCGGCGATGAACCGCGCCAACCTGCCGCGGCTCCCCGAGGGCAGCGCGGTGCTG